>JBDHSS010000034.1:0-15876 GCA_039808205.1 Paracoccaceae bacterium
GCCACGAGCTCGCCGATCGTCCGCTTCATGCCGCGCACTGCGAGCGGCGCCAGCCCGGCGATCTCCGCCGCCGCCGCCTGCAGACGGTCGCCAAGCGCCTCGGGCGCCACCAGCTCGTCGAGAAAGCCGGCGACGAGGAGCGCTTCGGCGCCGAAGCTCTCGGCGCGCAGAAACATCCGCCGCGCCATCTGCGAGCCGAGCCGGTCGATCGCGCGCGCGATGCCCGCCGGCTCGTAGTGGATGCCGAGCCGCGCCGGCGGCACGAAGGCGCGCATCCCCTCGACGCCGATGCGGAAGTCGCAGGCGAGCGCCAGCTCGACGCCGCCGCCGTAGACGCCGCCGTTGAGCCCGGCGAGCGTCGGCACCGGGAACGCCTCGAGCAGGTCGCAAAGCCCGGTCAACGGGTTCGCCGCGCCCCAGCCGCCGGTCGCCACGTCGCCGAGCGCCGCGCCGGAGCAGAACGACCGCCCGCGGCCGGTCAGCGTCACCACCCGGAGCGCATCGTTGCCCTGCCACTCGGCGAGCGTCGCGGCCAGCGAGGCGATGCCGTCGCGGTCGAGCGCGTTGTGCGCCTCCGGCCGGTCGAGCACGATCCGGCCGACCGTGCCGTCAAGTGTCGCCGCAATCACGCCGCCATCCAGTGGCTAGCCTGGTCGAGGGGCCGCAGCACCGCCGCCTCGCGGAACCGCACCGGGTCGATGTTGCAGGTGCAGAGCCTGGTCGCCATGCCGCTCGCCTACCCCGCACCACCCGCCACCGCAAGGGCGCCTGAGGCGGCGCCAGCCGACGACGGCGGAGCGGGGGCTCGATGCCTCCCGACGCCGGGCCCGGGCAGGGGCGCGACGCTCAGGGCACCAGCCGGTAGCCGCCGGGCTCGGTGACGAGGATGCGCGCGTTCGCGGGATCGGGCTCGATCTTCTGGCGCAGCCGGTAGATGTGGGTCTCGAGGGTATGCGTCGTCACCCCGGCATTGTAGCCCCAGACCTCGTGCAGGAGCACGTCGCGCGGCACCACGGCGCTGCCGGCGCGGAACAGGAACTTCAGGATGTTGGTCTCCTTCTCGGTCAGCCGCACCTTCTTGTCGTGCTCGTCGACGAGGAGCTTGGCCGCCGGGCGGAAGCTGTAGGGGCCGACGCCGAAGATCGCGTCCTCCGACTGCTCGTGCTGGCGCAGCTGCGCCCGGATCCGGGCCAGCAGCACCGGCAGCTTGAAGGGCTTGGCGATGTAGTCGTTGGCGCCCGACTCGAGGCCGTGGATCTGGTCGCTGTCGGTGGCGTGCCCGGTCAGCATCAGGATCGGGCACTTGACTCCCTGCTTGCGCATGAGCCGGCAGAGCTCGCGGCCGTCCATGTCGGGCAGGCCGACGTCGAGGATCACGAGGTCGTAGACCTGCTCGCGCGCGCGGGCGAGCCCGGCCTCGCCGTCGCCAGCCTCGAAGACGTCGAACTCCTCGGTGGCGACGAGCTGCTCGGCCAGCGCCTCGCGCAGGTCGGGATCGTCGTCCACCATCAGGATCTTCTTGACCACTGCCATGATCGTCCTCCTTTTTTCGACGAGCTGTTGGCAATGCCGGCGGGCGGCAATATTTGCGTCAGGCGGCTCACGGCAGTGTGTCCGGAGCGCGGCGATTGTTTCATCGCGCGGCCGCCGGGCCGGGCGCGGGAGGGCGGGATGAGCCTCGGACTGGACGGCAGGGAGCGGCTCGCGCGGGCGCGGGCCGATCTCCGGATGGGCGCGGCCATCGTCCTTCTCGACGCCGGCGACGGCGCCCTGCTGCTGGCGGCCGCGGCGGCGACGGCGGCGCGGCTCGCCGACCTGCGCGCGGCCGGCGTGGTCGACCTTACGCTCACCGAGCGGCGGGCGACGACGCTGAAGGCGCGCGCCTACGACGGCGACCTCGCGCGCGTCGCGCTGCCCGCCGACGCCGATCTCGACTGGGTGCGGGCGACCGCCGATCCTTCCGCCGATCTCGCCTGGCCGATGAAGGGCCCGTATCTGACCCGCCGCGGCGGCGAGGCGCGGCTGCACCGGGCGGCGATCGCGCTCGCCAAGCAGGCGCACCTGCTGCCCGCGGCGCTGGTCGTGCCGCTCCCGCGCGCAGCGGCGATGGGGCTCGCGGCGGCGCACGGGCTCTCCACAGTCGAGCTCGCCGGCCTGCCGGCGGAGGCGCCGGCGCCGGTCATGCAGGAGATCGCCGCGGCGCGGGTGCCGCTCGCGGTCAGCGAGGCGGGGCGGGTGCACGTCTTTCGGCCGCGCGACGGTGCCGAGGAGCACTACGCGGTCGAGATCGGCGCGCCGGATCGCGCGGCGCCGGTGCTCTGCCGGCTGCATTCGGCCTGCTTCACCGGCGATCTCATCGGCAGCCTGAAATGCGACTGCGGTCCGCAGCTGCGCGCTGCGCTCGAGCAGATCGGCGCGGAAGGCGCGGGCGTCCTGCTCTACCTGAACCAGGAGGGGCGCGGCATCGGGCTCGCCAACAAGATGCGCGCCTATGCGCTGCAGGATCAGGGCTTCGACACCGTCGAGGCGAACCATCGCCTCGGCTTCGAGGACGACGAGAGGGACTTCCGCATCGGCGCCAACATCCTGCGGGCGATGGGGTTCGCCCGGGTGCGGCTGATGACCAACAACCCGCGCAAGGTGGCGATGATGCAGGGCTGCGGCCTCGACGTGGTCGAGCGGGTGCCGCTCCGGGTCGGGCGGACCCGGTTCAACGCGGGCTATCTCGACACCAAGGCCGCGAAGAGCGGGCATCTCCTGTGACGCCTGGATCTGGTGCGCGGCCCGGCGATCTGGTCGTCGGCCGCTGGGGCGCGCGCTTCCTCGGGCGGCGGCTCGCGTGCTCGGTTGGCCGCGGCGGAATTGGCGCGAAGGGGCGGGAAGGCGACGGCATCACCCCGGTCGGGCGGCATGCGGTCGAGGCGGTCCTGTGGCGACCGGACCGGACGCCGAGGCCGCGGGTCCAGCACCCGATCGCGCGCCCGATCGGGCCGCGCGACGCCTGGTCGGACGACCCGCGCGATCCCGACTACAACCGTCCGGTGCGCCGGCCGCACCGCTATCGCGACGAGCCGCTGCGCCGGGCGGATCGGCAGTACGACCTCGTCGCGGTGCTCGACTGGAACCGGCGCCCCGTCGAGCCCGGGGCGGGCAGCGCGATCTTCCTGCACGCCTGGCGCCGGCCGCGGCACCCGACGGCGGGCTGCGTCGCCTTGAGCCCCGCCGACCTGCGCTTCGTGCTGGCGCGCTGGACGCCGCGGAGCCGGGTGGTGGTGCGCTGAGGGCAGTCGCCCGAGGTCGATCGCACCGGGCGCAATCGTTTGCGCAGTGATCGCTTTTCGGGTATGTTTTGCGGATTGTGGAGGAGCGACTCATGAAAGTTCTTGCCCTCATCGCGCTTGTTCTCGCAGCCACCTTCGCCTTCGTCGGACCCTCGAGCGTCGCCCAGGCCGGACCCTGCAATCCGAACGTCCAGGCCTGCTGAGCCGGGCGGCGCTCCCCGTCAGCATTCTTCCGGCCCGGCCGATTCCACCGGGCCGCACCTGATCCATTGACCGTGTGATCCTGCCGCCCGCGTGGCGGCAGGCAGCCACGCCAACCCATTTGCACCCGGCGGCGTCGGCGCGCGGCTGCCGACGCCGTCCGCCATCGAAAGGTCGCGCCATGCAGGACGCCCCTGCCGTCGACTACTGGCCGTCGCAGGTTCCCGATACCTTGTGGAACTACAGCCTGCTGCAGCGTCCGCCCGACTTTCCACTGATGGGGCTGTCGTTCACCGGCCCGTTCCTGTGGGCGTTCGCCGGCGGCCTCGGCTTCGTCGCGGTCTTTGCCTGGCGGCGGTTCCAGGAAAAGACCTTCGATCCGAAGTCGTTCAGCTATCGCGTGCTCAAGGAGCTGAGCCTGACCGTGCTGCGCGGCGGCTCGGCGATGCGGCGCGCCTACATCATCTATGCCGGGACGCTCATCGGGCTCTACATTGCGATGACCTTCTTCGGAAAGCTGATCCTGCAGGTCGTCGGCAACCTGCCGATCGTCGGGCCGCAGGTCGACGTCGGCGGCCTCAACTTCGACAGCCCGCAGTGGCCGCTGACGCTGGCCTTCGGCTTCGCCGGCCTCGCGCCGCTCTTGCCGCCGCTGCAGGTGTTCGAGACCTGGCTGCGCGGCCGCGCGCACAAGGTCGTCGGCATCCCGACGCGCATCGACCAGCTGGCGCGGCGGCTGATCGACAACTACGAGCGCTTCGCCCAGCAGCAGGAGGCCGCGGCGGCGCAGGCGCGCGCCGGCGGCGGTGAGGCGCCGGCGACGCGGCACGCCGCCGGACAGTTCGAGTGGATCGCGACGACGCTCGGCAGCGAAGCGGCGGCGCGGCGCGCCGACAGCATCTACGACGAGCTCGCGCACTTCCGCGACTGGTCCGACAGCGAGGATCCCGAATGGCCCGACCGGTCGGTGCGCATCGACCTGCGCCAGCTCGAGCGCGAGGTGGCGATGGACGCGAGCGGCGTGCTGCAGGAATACGACGACATCCTCGGCGACGTGGAGGTCCGCGGCAGCGGGTCCGCGACGCAGAGCAAGCGCCGGCGGCTGCGCCTCCGGCTCGAGGCGTCAGTGAAGCGGATGACCGAGCTGCGCGGCGACATGGCCGCGATCATCGCCGTCTATGCCGAGGGCGACCGCAAGTTCGCGCTGATCCGCGACGAGGTGCTGCGAAAGTCGCTCGACGAGACCTTCTCGTTCATGCGCGTCCGCTCGGGGCCGGAGACCGGGCTCGCGGTGGCGCTGCCTATCGTCTTTCTGGTCTACGCCGCCGCCTGCGGGCTGGAGCTGCACCCGCTGCTCAACACCACGCAGATCACGTGGCGGGCGGTGCTCCTCACCGCGTCGCTCGAGACCTTCCGCTTCGCGGCGGTCTTCACCGTGCCCGCGGTGGCCGCCTTCGCGGTGCGGTTCTACGAGCTCGACCGCACCGCCGGCGAGCGGCACGACCCCAAGGCGGTGCCGAGCCTCTCGCGCGGCCAGCGGACGATGAACACCCTGATGGGCACCGGCGTCGCCGCGCTGATGCTCGGGCTCGTCGCGCTGGCCGCGGCGGCGATCCTGTCGAGCACCGCGACCGAGTTCCAGCTGCGGCTCTTCCGCAACGAGTTCCTGATCTACTACACCACGCAGGCGGCGTTCTCGGCGGTGTTCCTGCACTTCGCGCTGAAGGCGTGCGATGTGGTCGCGCCGGCCGGCGCCGATCGGCGCCGCCGGCGGCTGGGGGTGGCGTGCGTCGTCGTGCTGCTGGCCGCGCTGCTGGTCTACTTCCACCACTTCTATCAGGGCCGCGCCTGCGGCGACGACCCGTTCTTCCCGACGATGCTGTTCGACCAGGCCTGCTTTCGCAACGGCACCGGGATGGACTACCTGATCTATCCGATCGCCGCCTTCCTCGCCTGCGCGGTTTTCGGCGTGCTGCCCGAAGGCGCCGTCGCGCCCGAAGCGCGGGGTGACGCGGGCGCTGCCGATGCCGCGGTGGCGCGCCCGCCGGTGTCGGCCGCAGCCGCGATCGGCGGTCTGGTGGTGCTCGCGACCCTCGCGCTCCTCTCCCGCCCGGCGTTCAGCGCCGAGTGCGAGAGCGGCGAGAACCCCGAGCCCTGCACCGTGACGGTCGGCTTCCGCGCCGATGCCGAGCCCTTCTCCTACCGCGTCACGGTGGACGGCAGCGACCAGTACCACGGCTACATCGCCGATCTCTGCTATGCGCTGTTCGCGGGCAGCGACTACCGGATCGATCCGGTGGAGGTGGCGGTTGGCGATCGCTTCGACCAGCTGCAGCACGCGGTCCCCAGTGGGCCCCAGGTTGACATGCTGTGCGACCCGCTGACGTTGCGCTTCACCGAGGAGGTCGAGGAGACCGACGGGATCTATTCCCCGATCGTGTTCGCCTCCGGCGTGACCTACATGCTGCGCAAGGGGACGCTGGCGGGGGGGCACGCCTACCTGCGCTTCGCGCGCGGCTCCACCGCCGAGCGGATCGCGGAGATGGCGTGCACCGTCGATCTGCTCGGGATCCGGCAGGCCGGACAATCGCCGCAGGACGACGAATGCACGGCGCCGAAGACGACCGAGCCCTGTCCGGCAAAGCAGCCGGACGTGCTCGTCCCCGACGCCCCGGTGCCGCCGCGGTCGTCCGCGCCGCGACGCTATCACCTCTGCGCCATGGAATCGCACGCGGCGCTCATCGAGTGGTTCTGCCGCCCCGGCACCGTGCAGGGGCAGATGGCCTATTTCGGCGACCGCGAGATCATCGAAGGCAAGCTCCGCGCCTACGTGCGTCAGGACGGCCACCGCTGCGCGCCGGACAGCGCCATCGAGAAGAGTCCGTCCAACTACAGCTACGAGCCCTATGCGATCCTGGTCAGCGCCCGCCGCCCGAAGCTGGCGCAGTTCGTCCAGCGGCGGGTCTATCAGTTCTTCTCGCAGCCGGCGAATGCGCGCTGGCTGTTCCAGAAGTACTTTCCGCACCAGCAGATGTCGCCGGCGCTGTCCTATCTCTACCTCTTGAACGGCGTCGCCGACGGCGAAGCCTTCACCTACGAGACGCTCCCGGACCAGCCAACGGCGCCGGCCGAGGACGCCGGGACGTCGCCGGCCCTTCCTGCGACGAAGACCGCCCCAGAGGCGCAGCCGAGCGTCAGCTTCGGCACCGAGGCCAGCCCGCTGCTGCCGGCGGTCTATCCGCTCGCGTGGCCGGGCCGGCGCGAGCCCTGAGGAGCGGCGCCCGCGTGCTCAGCCGGCGCGGCGGGTGCCGAAGATCGCCGAGCCGATGCGGACGTGGGTGGCGCCCTGGTCGATCGCCGCCTCGAAGTCGTCGCTCATCCCCATCGACAGGCCCGCGAGGCCGTTGCGCTCGGCCATCGCGGCCAGCGCGCCGAAGTGCGGCACCGGATCAGCGCCGGCCGGCGGGATCGCCATCAGGCCGAAGACCGGCAGATCGTAGACCGTCGCGAGCCGGTCGAGGAAGCCGTCGACATCGTCGGGGTCGATGCCGGCCTTCTGCGGCTCGCGGCCGACGTTGACCTGGACGAAAAGCTGCGGGCAGGCGCCGCGGGCCTGCACCGCGGTGGCGAGCTTGCGCGCCAGGCTGTCGCGATCGAGGCTGTGGATCGCGTCGAAGAGCTCGAGCGCCCGGGCGAGCTTGTTGCTCTGCAGCGGGCCGACAAGGTGCAGCACGACTTGCGAGCCCTCGGCGCGGAGCGGCAGCCACCGCGCCTCGGCCTCCTGCACCCGGTTCTCGCCGAAGACGCGCTGGCCCTCGGCGAGGACGGCGCGGACCCGCGCCTCGGGCTGGACCTTGGAGACGGCGACGAGCGTCACGGCGTCGGCGCCGCGTCCGGCGCGCTCGGCGGCGGCGGCGATGCGCGCGCGGATGTCGGCGAGCGGCGTCATCATGTTGCTTCCTCCTCTCGCTCGACCCGGGCGCTCGATCCTACAAGGCGGCAACGGGCGCGGAAAGGGCGCGGAGGCAAGTCGAGGCGCTGCAAAGAAAAAGGCGGGCCGGAGCCCGCCTTTCCCTCTCACTGTCCCGGTTGACCGAGATCAGAACGCCATCACGATGCCGAAGTCGCCGACGGTGTTGTTGTCGTAGTCGGCACCGATGCCACCGTTGATGGTCGCGCCGCCGCCGAGGTCGTACTGGCCGGTGATCGCGAAGGTGTCGTTGCCGTCCACGTCGCCGATGTCCACGGTGGACTGGACCCCGTCGACCGTCGCGGTGACGGCGCCGTCCGCCTTCAGGATGTTGCCGTAGAACGCGCCGACGGTGAACGCATCGAAGCCCATCGAGGCGCCGACGAGCAGCGTCTGGAACTCGGGATCGGTCGGACCGTCGAGCGAGGCGTTGGTGTAGGTGACGCCGAACGCGAAGTTCTCGTACTCACCCTTGATCGCGCCCGACCACTGCGTGCCCGACGGGAACTGCAGCTGCGCCACGCCGGCGTTGGTGCCGAACTGGGTGAAGCCGTCGAACTGGTCGTAGCCGACGCCGATCGACCAGGTGCCGCCACCGAAGTCGGCCGAGTAGCCGGTGCCGAGGACGACGTCGGTCAGGTCGCGGTTGGACGACGCCGAAATGCCGAAGCCGGCGATGTCGAAGTCGTAACGAACCGTCGGGCGCGCCGCCGGGTTCGCGGCGAAGTTGCCAGCGGTGTCGTTGCCGAACTTGCCGCCGTTCGAGATGAACGCCGTCTCGTCGCGATCGCCGAGGCCGGTGACCGAGAAGTCGCCCGGAACGTCGCCGACCCACTGCTCGTCGGCACCGTTGGTGTCGCCGTAGGTCAGGGTGCCCCAGCTGCCGGACACGAACACCTCGCCTTCCGTCTGGCCGAGGGTGCCGCCGTTGCCGCCGACGGCGTTGTCGGCGCGGATCGTGGCACCGAAGGTGATCCCCGAGTCGGTCTCACCGGTCATGTTGACGCCGAAGCGGACGCGGGAGATCGCGCGCAGATCGTCGGGCGTGTCGTAGATCGGCAGGCCGTCGGCGTCGACTTCGCCGGTGTTCTCGAGCAGCGTCGTGCCGTCGTTGTTGATGTTGTAGCCGAGACCCAGACGCGCGCTGCCGAACAGCGCGATTCCCTGGGCCGAGGCCACGCCACCGACCGCCAGAGCGGCGATCGCGGTGGTTGCGAAGAGCACCTTCTTCATCGCTTTCCTCGTGTTTCTTCTTTGAAACCCATCTCAAATCCGGACGTCCCGGATCAAGTAGGTTCCTCATCTCTCATCCGGCCGCCGAGGGTCAAGCAAATGGCTGGAAGGCCGGCACTTTGCCTCCGCCATTGATGCAGCTTTGCCACAGTGGCCTCAGGGGCGCACAAGGGCCGGTCCCGGGCGGCCGTTTGGCGGAGCCCCCTGTCGCGGGCCGGGGCGCGGCCGGTCCGCCGGCGGAGGCAGGGGCGGCTGCGGCGGCGCGGAGCGAAGAACCTTGACTCACGGTTAAGAATCACGAACATTGAGCGAACAAACCGGAACACAAGGAGCACGAGATGCGAGACGCCACCCGCCGAATGCTTCGCGCTGATCCCGAGACGCTGCTCGGCGATTCGATCGGCCTTGCCGCGCTCTGCGTGGCCATCCTCGCCGGACTGTTCCTGCCGGCGCTCGTCTGACACTTTGCCCTGCCCCGCGGTGCGTCCGCGCGGATGCTGCCTGTCCGCCTGATCGCGACTTGCCGACGCACCGCTTCCTGATCGCCACGGCGCCGCCGTGGCGATTTTTTGCCTTGCGGGTCGCATTCGGGCCGCTTCTTGGCGATACTGTGCCAACATGGCCGCATTCGTCGGCAAGCTCATTTCACGGCGTTTGACGCCCTACCGGAGCACCGGAAATGAATCGAAAGGCAACTTTGGCAGAATTCGTCGAGCGCGTCTGGAACAACGGCGAAGCAGCGGCGGTGGAACGCTACCTGGCCGACACCTACACCATCGAGCACGATCCGGGCGATCCGTGGGAGGGGCGCGTGCTGAGCCGCGACGACTTCCGCGAGCGGGTGGTGCAGTCGCGCTCGGCCGCGCCCAAGCAGCGCTTCACGCTCGTCGACCTCCTGGCCGACGGCGACAGCGTCGCGGTGTCGTGGACCTGGCAAGGCACGCACCTCGGCGACCTGCCCGGATTTCCAGCGAGCGGCCGGCGGCTGACCATGTCGGGGCTCACGATCTACCGCTTCGCCGGCGACCGCATCTGCGGCCACTGGCAGGTGGCCGACCGGCTCTCGGTGCTGCGGCAGCTCCGCGGCGGGTGAGGTCAGGCGGCGGCCTCGGCGGCGTCGAAGCCGGCGAGCGTCGCGTCCCAGGCCAGCAGGATCGAGGCGTGCCGGTTGCGATAGTCCTTGGCCGGCTCGAGCACCGCGAGCTCGTCGAACGGCGCCGCCGGCACCGGCCCGCCCGCCTTCAGCATCGCCGCAAGCGCGTCGCGCGCGGCGGCGATCTCGGCCCGGCTGGCGCCAACGACGTGGCGGCCGAGCACGGCGGCCGACGCCTGGCCGAGCGCGCAGGCCTTCACGTCCTGGCGGAAGTCGGCGACGCGGCCGGCGTCGTCGAGCACGAGGTCGACCGTGACCGTCGAGCCGCAGAGCGGCGAGCGGCGCTTCACGCTGACCTGCGCGCCGGGGAGCCGCCCGGTCAGCGGAATCGCCGCGGCAAGCGCCAGAATCCGCCGCGAATAGAGCCTGATGAGATCGTCGTTCACCGCCATCGACGCACGCCTTTGCATTTCCCCCGGTCCTCTCTAGATAGGCGCAAACCCCGCCGCCGAAAAGGGAGTGCGCGCCCGTGGCCTTCGACATCGCAAGCCTCGCCTTCGACGCACGCGGGCTGATCCCGGCGATCGCGCAGGCGCGCGACGGCGAGGTGCTGATGCTCGCCTGGATGAACGCCGAGAGCCTGGCCGAGACGCTGCGGACCGGCGACGTCACCTACTGGTCGCGCTCGCGCCGCGAGCTCTGGCGCAAGGGCGCGACCTCGGGCCACGTGCAGCGGCTGGTGGAGTTGCGCGTCGACTGCGACCGCGACTGCCTGCTCCTCGTCGTCGACCAGACCGGCCCCGCCTGCCACACCGGCCGGCGCAGCTGCTTCTTCAGCGCGGTACGGGGCGGCGAGGAAGTGGTGATCGCCGAGCCGGTTGGCTGACGCGGCAACGGGCTCGCCTCAGAGCGGCAGCCCCTCGCGGCGGCCGCAGCGCATCACGTCGAGCGTCGTCAGGATGCTGAGCGCCGAGCTTGCGAACATCAGGAGCAGCAGCAGCCAAGCGCCGCTCTGCGGCCCGACGACGATGCCGCCGAGCACCGCGAGCGCGGCGCCGAGGCCGATGTTGAGCGCGCCGCCGAGCCCGGAAGCCGAGCCCGCCAGATCCGGGCGCACCGAGACGATGCCCGCGTTGGCGCTCGGCAGCAGCAGGCCGTTGCCGAAGCCGGTCAGCGCGATCGCGCCGAAGAAGCTGATCGGATCCGCGGTGCCGACCGCGAAGATCCCGAGCGCCAGGAGCACGGCCAGCGTCGCCACCACCGAGCCCGCGAGCATCATGCCGGCGAGGCCGACGCGCGCGGCATAGCGGCCGGAGAGCAGGTTGCCGAACAGATAGCCGAGGGCGGGAAAGCCGAAGTAGAAGCCGGTGTCGGTTGGCGACATGTGCAGGAGCTCGGTCGCGACCCACGGCCCGCCGCCGAGGAAGCCGTAGAAGAGGCCGGACGCGAACGCCGAGGTGAGCGCAAAGCCCCAGTAGGGCCGCGAGCGCAGGAGTGCCGGATAGTCGTGCATCTGCGCGAGCAGGCTGGTGCTCGGGCTGACGTTGGTCTCGCCGAGGTCGGCCCAGATCAGGAGCATTGCGAGCGCGCCGGCCAGGAAGGTGAAGAGGAAGATCGAGCGCCAGCCGAACGCCTCGTCGAGGGCGCCGCCGATCATCGGCGCCACCATCGGCATCAGCGACATGCCCATGGTCACGTAGCCGAGGAGGCTCGCCGCCTGGTCCGCCGGCACCATGTCGCGCACGATCGCCCGGCTCAGCACCAGTCCCGACGCGATCGCCGACTGCGCCATGCGGCAGGCGAGGAAGATCGCGAGCGTCGGCGCCACCATGCAGCCGAGGCTCGCGACTAGAAAGACCGCGCCGCTCGCCAAGAGGACCGGGCGGCGGCCGAAGCGGTCGGAAAGCGGCCCGAGGAGCAGCTGCAGCACGCCGGTCAGCGCGAGGTAGCCCGAGACCGACAGCGCGACCACGGCATAGTCGGCCTGGAAATCGGCGGCGAGGCTCGGCAGCGCCGGCAGCACGACATTGAGGTTGACCGCGGCGATGCCGACGACCAGCACGACGCTGACGATGTGCGGCGGTGTCCTGCGGTCGAGCCAGACGGCCTTCGACGCGAGCGCGGCGCCGTTCGTCGCGGGCATGGGTCCCGGCCTCCTCGGAAATGAAAAGCCCGGCGCCTCGCGGTGCCGGGCGATGAACTGGGGGGCGCGAGTGGCGCCTGGGGGCGTCAGCGAACCAGCGCGATCGACCCCGCCGAGGTGCGGCCGTCACGGCCGGACTCGAGCTCGTAGCTGATCTTCTGGCCGTCGGCGATCGAGTTGAGGCCAGCGCGCTCCAGGGCGGAGACGTGAAGGAACACGTCCTTGCCGCCGCCGTCGGGCTGGACGAAGCCGTAGCCCTTGGTCGCGTTGTACCACTTCACCGTTCCAGTCGCCATGCATCCACTCCATTGGCAACTCCCGCCCGCAGCATGCGGCGGCTCGGGTAGGGTCGAACCGGGATCGAGAGTCCGACCGGTCGTAAGACGAGGAGCAAATCCTGGCGGGCAACACTACCGTCGGTCGCAATACGTCGAAACGGGCACGAAAACAAGCCGATCGTGCCGTGTCGGCGTGGTTGAACCGCGCGAGGTTCCCGACTATCAGCCGGGAGCATTGGGCGGAGGTCCCATGCTGAGCCTCGTCATCAACCTCGCGCGGGCGCCCGGCCGTTGGGCGTCGATCGCAGCGCTCGGCGCCGCGCGCGGGCTGGCGCTCGAGCGGCTCGAGGCGGTCGACGCCAGCGATCCCGCTGCGCTCGCCGGCAGCGGCTATCGCCCGCGCCGCGGCGAGACGCTGCGGCCGGGCGAGGTCGCCTGCTTCGAGAGCCACCGCGCGGCGTGGCGGCGCATCGCCGGCGGCAACGCCGCGCATGCGCTGGTGCTCGAGGACGACGTGTTTCTCGCCGACGACATCGCGCCGTGGCTCGCGGCGGCGGCGGCGGCGGCGGCGCTGCCGGCGCTCGACATCATCAAGCTCAACGCCTTCCCCCGCGGCGCGCTGATGCGGCGCGCGCCGCTCGCCGTCGTCGCCGGCCGCGCCGTGCTCGAGCCGGTGCAGCGCACCGCCGACTCGAGCGCGTACCTCATCACCCGCGGCTTCGCCGAGCGGGCGCTGATGCTGCACGCGCACTATTCGCTGCCGCTCGACGTCGCGCTCTACGATCCGGCCAGCGGGGTGCGGCTCGGGCATGCCGATCCCGCCCTCGCCATCCAGCAGCAATATGCCGACTTCCGCTTCCTCGACGCGGCCGAGGAGGCGACGACGATCCAGGCGACGCTGGCCGAGCGGCGCCGGCACCGGCCGCGCAAAGGGCCGCTCGCTTTAGCCGGGGCCGAGCTCTCCCGCTTCGGCCGCCGCAAGCTCTGGCCGGCGCTGCAGCCGGCGCTGAACCTGGCGCGGCCGGCGGCGGAGCGGCTGGCGTTCCGGCGGATCCCCTTCGCCCGTCAGGTACCGTAGCGGCGGCAGAGCTCGGCGAAGACCGACGCCGGGTGCGCGGGCTTGAGCTTCACCGCGCGGATCCGGTCGTTCCAGAGGTGGATGGCGCGGGTCGCGGGCGTGGCGAGGCCCGCAAGCGTGACGCTGCCGTCGAAGGCCGCCGCGGCGCGCTGCCAGGGCAGCGGATAGAAGGTCTCCGGCGGCAGCGCGGCGCCCATGAGCCCGGCACGATCGAGGAGCGCCGTGATCATTGTCGGCCCGAGCATCCCCCACGGCAGCCGCGCCGCCGGCAGCGGCCGGCCGACGAGGCGGCGCGCGTGGAGCTCGAGCCGCTTGCGCGGCTTGGCCCAGAACGGCACGCGGCCGGGCTCGGTCCAGGCGATCGCCTCGGCGAGCACCGGGTGATCGGGCGCGAGGTGGAGGACGGCGTTGTTGACGACGCGGGCGTCCTCGCGGCCGACGAGGAGGCGCCCGGGGTCGGGCAACGGCGCGAGGCAGGCGATGTCGCAGTCGATCCAGGTGCCGGCGCCCCGGGCCAGCGCGCGGTAGCGGAAGATGTCGGCCAGGGCGGCGTTGCTGCCGCGGCCCTGCCCCACTCGGGCGATGGTCGCCTCGGGCAGGATCGCGCGGGCGTCGAGGCGGCGGACGCCGTCGGGAATGCCGGCGACCTCGCCGTAGGTGAAGAGCGTCACCGGATGGCCGTGGGCGAGGAACGAGCGCAGGCACATGCGCTCGAGAGGGCCGAGCTCGCCGGTGATCCAGAGGGAGAAGACCGCGGCGGGCGCCGCCCTCTCCGCCTCCGCCCCATCGTCAGGCAAGTCCCGGCCCTCCCGTCCGCGCTCGTCGATGATAGGCGAAGCGTTCCTGAAAGCGGAAGGGCATCGCGGCCGTGACGCCGCCGACACTCGGTCGTTTCGCCGTCACGCCGACCTTACCGCTTCTGGGGCTCGTCCATGCGCCGGTGGCTCGCGACCCTTCCCGGGCGAACGGCTATGCGCGGACAATGTCAATCAGCGGCTGGAAGGCGTACATCGCGGGCCGTCGCCCCGCCCCCGGCACGACCTGAACGAGCAGACCCGTCTCCCGCAGCTTCCGGGTGATATCCATGGCAACATACGGGGGTATGCCGCTCGACGCGGTGAAGCGGTTGTTTCGGAAGGTTGGATTGGCGAACATGAAGTCCAGCGCATCCATCGCCCAGCGGCTGTTCAGCTCGTCGCGGAACCGCGCCTTCATCTCCTCGTGAAGCGCGAAGATTCGAGACATCGTGTCGATGTTGCGTCGGGCCTGCTCGCTGAGGGCCGACAGGAAGAACGCGCACCATTCGGTCCATTCGCCGTGTGCGGACACCCGGCGCATTCGCTCCACGTACTCGTCGCGCATATCCTCGAAGGCTGCGCTGACATAGAAGTGCGGCGCGCGGACCAGCCGGTAGTCCCACAGCATCAGGGTGATGAGCATGCGGCCGATGCGGCCGTTGCCGTCCTTGAACGGGTGCAGCGCCTCGAACTCCACGTGCGCGAGGGCGGTCTTGAGGAGAGTGTTGCGGGAATCGTCGTGCACAAACGTGATCAGGCTCTGCATGCCGGCGGGAAGGCCCTCCGGCGAGATCGGCACGAAGGAGATCGACCGGCGACGGCTGTCGCCGACGTAGTTCTGCTCGCTCTTGTATGATCCGGGCTCCAGACTCGCTCCCCGGCCGAAGGAGAGGAGAATTTGATGCGCGCTACGGATCATGAATTCGGAGAGCGGTCGTCCCTCGGACATCTCACGCTGTACCCGGCGAAGGGCTCGGGCATAGAGGAAGGTCTCCACTGCCTCCGATCTCGCGTTCGCAAAGGCCTCGGCGTCACCTGCGTCTTCCTCCGCCTCGATCCGCAGAACCTCCTCGAGGGTGGAGATCGTTCCTTCCATGCGGGAGGATATCACCGCTTCCTGGTTGCGCAGGGGCGCCAGCAGGATCTCGCCGTCGTGCATGGAGGCGAGCATCTGATCATAGCGGGCAAGCGCCGCCGTCGCGTCGACGAGAGGGTTGATCAGCCGCTTGTAGTCGAGGGTCTGCGGAGGAAATGCCCCATAGTGGTAGTGAACCGCCCCGGAGAGATCGTGCCGCGTCATCTTGCTATGCTCCAACCGGGCCTTCAGGCACATCAACCCGCCTTGTAAAGCCTCGGGGCACATCAAGCAAGCTTGCTGTGCTTGATGGCGCGACGTGACCACAACAAGCCACCTTGTCGTGGTTTCAAGCACGGCGAGCGAGGTTGACGTGCTCGTCTCGGTCTTTCGGGCACGACACGCTACCCCAAAAACGACAAAGGCCCGCGCGGGGCGCGCGGGCCTTTGGAAACGGGTCAGGCGGAGGCTACTCCGCCGCCTCGCTCTCGGAGACCTTCTCCTTGCCGGTCTCCTGATCGACGACCTTCATCGACAGGCGCACCTTGCCGCGCTCGTCGAAGCCCATGAGCTTGACCTTCACCGACTGGCCTTCCTGCAGGATGTCCTTGGGATGGCTGACGCGCTGGTCAGAGAGCTGGGAGACGTGGACGAGGCCGTCGCGCTTGCCGAAGAAGTTCACGAAGGCGCCGAAGTCCATGATCTTCACCACCTTGCCGGTGTAGAC
>JBDHSS010000035.1:0-15722 GCA_039808205.1 Paracoccaceae bacterium
TCCGGCACCGGGATCGGATCCCAGCGGTACTGCCCGAGGCTGATCACGTCGTCCTTGATGTTCGGCGCGGTCTTCCAGTACGGCACGTCGATCGGCGCGAAGCGGCCGGTGTGATGCACCGACGGCCGGATCCGGTAGCACCAGGTACGCTCGTTCTGGCCACGCGGCGCCGTGAAGGCGGTGCCGGAGAGCTGCTCGGCATAGAGACCGTACGCGCACTTCTGCGGGCTGTTCTGCCCCTGCGGCAGCGCGCCCGGCAGCGCCTCGGTCTCGAAGTCGTTGCCGAAGCCCGGCATGTAGCCTTCGACGGTGCCGGTGGTGACGGCCGAGCGGATCATGCCCCCCGGCAGCTCGTGAGCGGTCATCGGTGCTTCCCCCCGTGGCGACTCAATTCGTTGCATCTGCAATGAATATGACGTTGCAAATGCAACGAGTCAACCGCCAAGACCGTCGCGCGCAGGCAGCGGCAGCTTCAGTTCGCCATGCCGATGTAGTTGTCCATGATGTCGAGGACGGCGGGGCCGATCAGCACGATGAAGAGCGCGGGCAGGATGAACAGCATCATCGGCACCGTCATCGTCGCCGGCAGGCGGCCGGCCTTCTCCTCGGCGCGCAGCATCCGCTCGGTGCGCTGCTCCTGGGACAGCACCTTGAAGGCGCGCGCCAGCGGCGTGCCGTAGCGTTCGGCCTGGATCATGGTGTTGACGAAGGCATTGACCGACGGGAGCGGCGCGCGCTCGGCGAGGTTCTCGAGCGCGACGCGCCGCTCGGGCATGAAGGCGAGCTCGAGTGCGGTCTGCTGCAGCTCCTCGCCGAGGACCGACGACTTGCGGGTGATCTCGGCGACCACCCGCTTCAGCGCCGCGTCGGAGGCGAGCCCGGCCTCGGCGCAGATCACCAGCATGTCGAGGCTGTCGGGCAGCGACTTGCGGATCGAATCGAGGCGCTTCTGGCGGGCGTTCCTGACGATCAGGTCGGGCAGCTTGCTGCCGAGGAGGCCGGCGCCCATCACCGCGGCCGCGTCGAGCATTGGCCCCTTGCCGATCGGGTCGAGGCCGTAGACGTAGAGCGCCGCGCCGGCGACGAAGACGATCGGCGCGACGAGCTTGAAGAAGGTGAAGACGATGATCGCGTCGCGGCTGCGGAAGCCGCCGCTGATGAGGAGGCGCTTGGTCTCGGCGATCTGGCGGCCCTTCATGATCGAGAGCCGCCCGGTCGACGCCCTCATCACCGCCAGCGCGCCGCGCTGGATCTGGGCGTTCTTCGCCGCCTTGGCCGAGGCGGCCGCGCGACCGGCGCGGCGGCCGGCGGCGGCGCGCACCCGGCTCGCCCGGAGGCGCTTCTCGTAGAGCCAGTGGCTGCCGCCGCTGACGAGGAGCACGGCGGCCGAGGCGAGCGAGATCGCGAGGACGAGCAGCGGCGAGGTGGTCATCGGCGGAGGCTCCTCAGATCTCGAACTGCGTCATCCGCCACATGACGAAGGCACCGGCGCTGATGCTGCCGAGCCCGGCCGCCAGCATCATGTGCCCGCGCGGGTCGGTGAAGAGCTTCATCACGTAGTCGGGGCTCATCATCATCAGGAGGCCGAGCATCAGGAACGGCAGCGCACCGATGATGAGCGCGGAGGCCTTGGCCTCGGACGAGATCGCCTTGATCTTGAGCTTCATCCGCTCGCGCGCGCGCAGCAGGTCGGCGAGGTTGCCGAGCGCCTCCGAGAGGCTGCCGCCGGTCTCCATCTGGATCGCGACGGCGATGGCGAAGAAATCCATCTCCGGCTTCTCGATGACGCGGGCGACGCGCCAGAGCGCGCCCTCGAGCGTCTCGCCGAGGGCGACGCGCTCGCTGATCGCGCGGAAGTGGCCGCCGACCGGGTCGTCGAACTCCTGGCCGACGCCGCCGATGCACTCGATGACCGGCAGGCCCGAGCGGATGCCGCGGATGATGGTGTCCATCGCGTCGGGCAGCTGCTTCATGAAGCGGTTCGACATCCGCCCGCCGAGGAAGCGCACGAGCCGGTCGGTGAGGAACATGCCGAGGAAAAGCCCCGGCACCAGCACGACGAGGAGCGGCTGGCCGGAGACGAGCGTTCCCGCCACCACGAGCACGGCGCCGAAAACGAGCGAGACGAGAACGAAGGTCGAGATCGACCACCCGAGCCCGGCGCGACGGAAGTTCGCGCGAAGCCGCGTGGTGTCGAGGAGCGGCACGAAGCGCGCGAGCGCGTCGGTGACACGGACGATCGCGTTCTTCTCCTCCTTCTGCCGCAGGAGCGTCAGGCGTGCGTCCTCGAGGTCGAGCCGGCCCGACATCCGCCGGCGACCGACGCGGGCGAGGCGCTTGCGGTGGCGGGCCTGGGCGCGCAGCACGACGCCGAGGACGAACAGGCTGAGGCCCACGGCGACCGAGACCGAGACGAGAAAGATCGCGCCGACGACGATCAGGTTGAGCGACATCCCATCGCCTCCAGGAGCCGGGTGCCGAGGCCGAAGTATTCCGCGCGCGGCATGAAGTGCGGCCGCAGGTGGCTGCACTCGAAGCGTCCGGCGAGGCTGCCGTCGGCGTTCTCGCCGTCGTAGACGAACTTGAAGAGGTCCTGGGTGGTGACGACCTCGCCCTCCATCCCGGTGATCTCGGTCACCTGGGTGATCCGCCGCTTGCCGTCGCGCATGCGGCTGACCTGGACGATCAGGTGGATCGCCGACTGGATCTGCTCGCGCACCGCCTCGGCCGGCAGCTTGAAGCCCGACATCGCCACCATGTTCTCGAGGCGGGTCAGGGCGTCGCGCGGGGTGTTGGAGTGGATGGTGCCCATCGAGCCGTCGTGGCCGGTGTTCATCGCCTGCAGCATGTCGATCGCCTCCTCGCCGCGGATCTCGCCGACGATGATGCGGTCGGGCCGCATGCGGAGCGCGTTCTTCAGGAGGTGACGCATGGTGATCTCGCCCTCGCCTTCGATGTTGGCGGGGCGGGTCTCGAGGCGCACGACGTGGGGCTGCTGCAGCTGCAGCTCGGCCGCGTCCTCGATCGTCACCGTGCGCTCGCCGTGGTCGATCATCCGGCTCATGGCGTTGAGGAGCGTGGTCTTGCCCGAGCCGGTGCCGCCCGAGATCAGGATGTTGAGCCGCGCGCGGCCGGCGATCTTCAGCACCGTCGCCATGTCGAGCGACAGGTTGTTCTGCCGCGCCATCACGTCGAGGGTGATCTCCTTCTTGGAGAACTTGCGGATGGCGATGGTCGGGCCATCGATGGCCAGCGGCGGGATGATGATGTTGACGCGGCTGCCGTCCTTGAGGCGCGCGTCGACCAAGGGCGTCGACTCGTCGACCCGGCGGCCGACCTCGGTGACGATGCGGGTGGCGACGTGCAGGACGTGCGGATCGTCGCGGAACACCACATCGGTCAGCTCCAGGCGGCCCTTGCGCTCGACGTAGACCTGGTGCGGGCCGTTCACCATGATGTCGGTGACGGTCTCGTCGGCCAGGAGCGGCTCGAGGGGCCCGAGGCCGACCATGTCGTCGACGAGCAGCCGCACGATCGACTTGAGCTCGGTGGCGTTCAGCTGGATCTTCAGATCGACGATGATCTCCTCGACGATCTCGGCGATCTGGGCGCGCAGCTCGTCGGGACCGAGCGCGGACGCGACGGAGATGTCGATACGCTGCATGAGAAGCGGCATCACCTGCGCCTTGACCTGCAGCTCGCGCTTGTTCCGGGCCTCGGGCGCGTTCTTGGTCTCGGTCTCGGCGAGGGGGTCCTGCACCACCGGCGCCGGTGCGGCAGGAGCGGCAGGAGCGGC
Organism: Paracoccaceae bacterium; assembly: GCA_039808205.1. Taxonomy (GTDB): domain Bacteria; phylum Pseudomonadota; class Alphaproteobacteria; order Rhodobacterales; family Rhodobacteraceae; genus Amaricoccus. The sequence continues at coordinate 3,797 of JBDHSS010000035.1, forward strand.
GGCCGCGCGCTCGGCGCGGATCACCTCGACGACGTCGCGCAGGAGCTGGCGCTGCTCGGCGAGCGTCGGCCTGGCCTCGGCACCGGCGACGAGGCCGTCGAGCGCCTCGTTGGCCAGCTCGGCGATCTGCAGCGGCGTCGCCTGCGCGAGGCCGGGCGCTGCCAGCGCCTTCCGCAGCCGCTCGGTTGCCGCCGAACGCAGCATCGAGAGGCTGTCGGGAGCGGCGAGCCGCGAAGGATCGAAACCGTCGTCCATGGCTTACTTCCGCGCGCGGCGCCGGAAGAAGCCGCCGCCGGTCTTGACCTCCTCCGGCACCCCGGCGAGCTCGATGCAGAACCGGTGCAGGTCGGCGACGAACTTGTGCTTCGCATCCGCGGTCGCCAGCGCCTGGCCCTTGAGCGTGCTGCGGGTCATCGCCTTCGGATCGTGCGGAAAGACGCAGCGCAGCTTGCCCTCCATCCCGGCCTCGAACTCCTTCACCGTGACGTCGGGCTTGCCGGAGACCTGGTTCGCGACCACGTGGATCCGCGCCTGCCGGTTGCGCACGCTCATGAGCTTGCTCAAGCGGTTGGCGTCGCGCAGCGACTGCAGCGTCAGCTCGGCGACGATGACGATGTCGTCGAAGCGGGAGAAGAGCGCCGGCTCGCGCATGACGAAGTGGCGGGGAATGTCCATCACCGCCATGTCGAAGTTGGCGCGGATGGTGTCGGCGAGCATCAGCACCTTGTCGTCGGTCATCCGCACCGTGTCGTCGAACGCCTCCTCGGTGGCGAGCACGTGCAGGCCCTTGCCGAACTTCGCCATGGCGTTCTGCAGGAACACCTCGTCGACGCGCTCGGGATCGTCGAAGGCCTCGCGCAGGCCGCGGGTCGGCTCGATGTCGAGGGCGAGCGCGATGTTGCCGGCGTAGATGTCCATGTCGACGAGCGCGGTGCGGCGGCTGAGCTTCTCCGCCATGATGAAGGCGGTGTTGATGGCGATCGTCGTCACCCCTACCCCGCCGCGGGCGCCCAGCATGCCGACGACGCGGCCGAGCGGCGTCACGCCGTCGCCCGGCTGCTCCAGCCGCACGAAGATCTCGCCGAGGGTGTCGGCGTCGATCGGCTTCAGCAGATAGTCGCGGGCGCCGGTCCGCATGATCCGGCGAAAGTGGTTCACGTCGTTGACGGTGCCGAGCACCATGACCGAGGCGCCGAGGCGGGCGAGCTCGGTCAGGCCGCTCTCGGCCTCCTCGATGGCCATGCCCTCGATGTCGACGATCATGAAGCGCGCGGGCGGCGCCAGCCCGAGCAGCCGGAGCGCCGCGGGGAGCCCGCCCTTGCGGATGTTGGAGGTCGACCAGCCGCGTTGCGCGGCGATCGCCTGCGCCGCGGCCTGGCTCGCGTCGTCGGTCAGGTAGGCGGCGAACGGCTCGCGCTCGTCGTCCTCCGCCTCGAAGATCATGCCGGCGCGTGCGGCAGCGTGTGCCATGGCCTCAGCTCCCCGAGTCGGTCGAGATCTGCAGCGGTGCTACGATGACCTTGCCCTCGCGCAGCCGCTGCACCGCGTTGGCCGCGACGGTCGCGTCGGTGCCGCCGAAGCTGCGTGGCGCGATGAGATCGCGCGGCGAGGCCGCCATCGTCGCCCGGTTGAAGGCGTTGGCACAGCCGATGTCGGGCAACGGCGTCGTCAGCTCGAGCGGGCTTGCCGGATTGCCCGGGCAGTCGATGCGGATGCGGTCATAGCGCACCGCGCGCACCACGACGCCGTCGGGGCCGGTCGCGACGCCCGCGGCCTCGGGCGCGGTGATGACCCGCACGCGGGCGCGGGTGGCGGGGAAGCTCGCCTCGAGGCTGCCGAGCCGCCGGGCGTTCAGGACCGGCGAGCCGGACTGGCCGACATAGAGGATCACGTCGTCCTCCGGCCCGAGGGCGAGCCCGCCGAGGAAGGACTTCAGCCGCGCGATCTCGCCCGAGGCGAGCGTCGGGTGGCCCGGCGCGAAGAAGAGCGTCTGCTCGGGCTCGGGGCTGTCGGCGACGTAGCGCGCCGGCTGGAAGGTGCCGAGCGGCTGCGCCTCGCAGCCAGCGAGAAGGAGCGCGGCCGCGGCGGCGCACGAAAGCAGGCGAAGCGACATGGCGGGCGGCCTCACTTGAACACGAAGCCGGACGGCCCGGCGAGGCGGCGCTGACCGATGCGGTTCTGCACCTGGGTCTGCTTCGGCGCGCCCTGGAAGCGGCCCTGCAGGATGCGCTCGACGTCGCTCGGCGGCACGTAGGTGTCGAGCGGCGTCGCGATGCGCTTGCCGCTCGACGCGGGCTTGGCGATGATCGGCGTCACGATGATGACGAGCTCGCTCTGGCCGCGGCGGAAGCTCGTCGAGCGGAAGAGCGCGCCAAGCACCGGGATCGTGCCGAGCGCCGGCATCTTCGAGGCGTTCTGCGACGACGAATTCTGCATCAGGCCGGCGATCGCGAAGCTCTGGCCGCTGGCGAGATCGACGGTCGTCTCCGCCCGGCGCGTGGTGAGGGCAGGCACGGTCTGGCTGTGGCTGAAGTCGAGCTCGCTGACCTCGGTGCCCACGGTCAGGCTGATGCGGTTGCCGTCGACGACGGTCGGCGTGAAGTTGAGACCGATGCCGAAGTTCTTGAACTCGATGTTGGTGCCGTTGTCGCTGACCGTGGAATAGGGGTACTCGCCGCCGGCGAGGAACTTCGCCGGCTCTCCGGAGCGCGCGGTCAGGTTCGGCTCGGCCATGATGGTGACGAGCCCTTCCTCGGCCAGCGCCTGCAGCACGATGTCGATGTTGAACGAGCCGCGCGTCGCGCCGAGGCCGACGCTGTAGCCGCCCGAGCCGCTGACGCCGCTGCCGCCGACGAAGCCGATGCGCGAGCCTCCGGCGGTGGCGCTGATCGCGTTCCACTGGATGCCGAGCTGGCGGTCGACGTTGCGCGCCACCTCGGCGATGCGGACCTGGAGGTTGACCTGCGTCGGTGCCGCGATCGTCATCCGGTTGACCACGCGCGCGGGGTCGTCGACGAACTGGTTGGCGACCTGCAGCACGTTCTCCGCCTGCTCCGGGCTCGCCGCAATGCCGGTCAGCACCAGCGACTGGTCGACCGTCGCGGCGGTGATCGACTGGCCGGGCGCGAGCCGGCGGATGCCGTCCTGCAGCGCGGCGATGTTGTGGGTGACGCGCACCTTCGACGACATGAGCACCGTGTCGTTCTCGTCGACGGCAAAGAGCGTCGTCTCGCCGACGCCGACGCCGGTCAGGTAGATGAGCTTCGGCGACTTCACCTCGACGTCGGCCACCTCGGGATTGGCGACGAAGAGGCTCGAGAACTCCTGGTCCACGCGGATCAGCTGGCCGGTGCCGACGACGAGCGAGACCTGGGTCTCGTTCTGCGGCGCGACGAGCTCGAAGGCGCGAAGCTCGCCCGTGAGCGGGATCGGCAGCACGAGGGCGGCCGTGGCGAGGGCGGCGGCGAGGGGGCGATGGCGGGTCACTTCGGCGGATCCCTTTGGGCGCGGCTATTCGGCGGGGGTGGCGGCCGAGGTCGCGGAAGAAGCCTTGATCGTGACGCCGCGGACGACCTGCACCTTGGTGGTCGAGGTGACGTCGGATTCGAGCGTCAGGCGGCGGGGGCGCGGCGCGTCGGCCGGCCGGGCCAGGTCGGCGAGAGCCGCGGCGGCGGGCGCGTCGGTCTTCTCGAGCTTGGAGAGCGGCGCCTCCTCGGCGATCTCGCCGCCGTCGCGCACCGAGTTCAGCACCAGCGACAGCGTGCCGAGGGTCTGGGCGAGCGTCACCACCTCGGCCTCGCGCGAGGTGACCTCGAGCGTCGCGGTCTTGGCGACCGGCGCCCCCTCGACCTCGTCGGCGGGGTCGGTGCTCGGGCCGAGGCGCTGGTCGAAGGCGAGGACGCGCAGGTTCTGCAACACCGTCTGGCTGGCGCGCGCGCTGCTGCCGTCCTCGCCGGAGCCGACGGAATAGGTCAGGATCAGGTCGACCCGGTCGCCGGGCAGCGCCAGGCCGCTCAGGCTGCCGACGGCGTCGACGGGAATGGTGATCGCACGCTTGCCGCGCGGCAGGACGGCGGCGAGAAAGCCGCGCTCGCCGGGCTGCACGATCGTCGAGCGGGCGATCGGCACGCCCTGCGGCAGCGGCTGGCGCGCGACGCTGCCGGTCAGGAAGTCCGCTCCCTGGGCGTCGGCGACCACCATCTCCGGGCTGAGCTCGGGCTCGGCGAGCTTCATCCGCGCCAGCATCTCGGGCGTCAGGATGGTGCCGATCGCGATCTCTCGGGCCGGCACGTAGACCTCGATGCCGCTCGGTGCGGGAGCGGCCGCGACGGCAGCCGGCGCCGGCCCCGGCTGGAGGCCCTGCAGAACGTAGAACCCCGTGCCGCCCGCCACGAGCAGCGCCGCGACGATGACGAAAAGGATGCGCATTCCGGAGGGCCTCCGCTGGAGCTCGACGCCGCCTGCGTTACTTCGCCTGCTCGGCGGCGATGTCGGTGTTCACCTTGCCGAACGTCGTGTTCATCGTCCGGCCGAGCGTGCCGACCGCGCCGATGATGACGACGGCGATCAGCGCCGCCAGCAGGCCGTATTCGATGGCAGTCGCGCCGGACTCGTCCCGCCACAGCGACTTGCCAAACTTAAGGAACTTGTTCATCTGGTTCTCCTGTACGCGCAACTCAACAAGTTGTGTTTCCACTCTTTCGGTCTATCTGTACGCCATCCTCCTTGTCAAATCAGTTATTTCAACAGTTGTTCTCAATACGTTCATTCGCCGGTTACGTCCGCCGACGCCTTTCCGATCTCGGTCGCGAGCGTGGTGTTCGCGCCGAAATACAATCCCAGCATCGTCCGCCCCATCGTTCCCATGGCGCCGATCAGCACACCCGCGATCAGCGCGGCGAGAAGCGCGTACTCGATCGCCGTCGCGCCGGTCTCGTCGGCGAGGAGGCGCAGCAGCGGCCGTTGGCTCGACATGGCTTGAAGCTCCGTTCCCTTGGCGGGATCGCCCAGCATCAGCTACAGATCCTTGCAAAACCCTTAGCGCCTCAGAGCGCGAGCTCCGCGACCCGCGGCAGGCGCGCGGCCCCGCGGAGCCCCGGCGCGAGGCCGGCCTCGGCGCCGCCCGCTTCCGGCGCGGTCTTCGGCGCCAGCGTGATGATCTTCGGACCACGCAGGCGGGTGCGGCTCTTCTTCGGCGTCACCACCGCAGGAGACGCCTTCGGCGCGTCCGGCACCGCGAGCGGCGCGTCGCCGAGGCCCGCGAGGATGCGGTCGAAGCGGGCGCGGTAGACGCTGGCCCGGTCGGGCGTCTGCGAGTGGTAGGCGCCGGCCGCCGCCGACCAGTCGCCGCGCGCCTGGTAGAGCTCGGTCAGGAAGCGCGCGGCGTAGTCGGCGCCGGCATCGGGATCGAACATCGCCTCGAGCGAGGCAAAGTTGGCGCCGTGCCACTGGTAGTTGATCTGGAAGCAGCCGACGTCGAAGCTCGGGCGGCCCTCGGCCAGGCTCTGCCGGGCGAAGCCGAGCGCCTCGTCGCGGCTGGCGAACCAGAACCCCCTGCCCTCGCGGTTGATCGCCCACGGCCACGGACGCAGGCGCCCGCCCTGCGCCCGGCCGGTCTCGGTCAGCGAGATCGCGTGCAGCACCCCCTCGGGCACGTGGCCGCGGCGCGCGCCGGCCGCGATCGCGCGCTCGCAGGTCTCGGCGCCGGCATCGAGGCTGTCGGCGGCGGCGGTGAAGGGGGCGGCGGTGGCGATCGACAAGGCGAGGGCGAGCACCGGCCAGGGGCCGAAGCGGCGGAGCATCGGAACTCTCCATCGTGGGAGCGGGGTCGCGTGAGCGCTAACATGTCAGGCTTGCCAACGGGTTAGCCCGTAAAGTACCGCTAAACTTGTCCCTAGAACACACCGTGAATGCCGGGGCGCACCGGCCAGCCTTGCCGCCCGGCGGGATCGGCGGCAGAGTGGCCGGCATCGCCGACCGGAGAAGACCCATGGCCGACCCGCAGATCGTTCTCGTCACCGGCGCGAGCCAGGGCATCGGCGCGGCCACCGCGCGGGCCTTCGCCGCCGCCGGCCACCGGGTGGTGCTGGCCGCGCGCGACGCGGGCAAGCTCGACGCCGTCGCCGCGGCGATCGGCGCGAATGCTCTGCCGGTCGCAACCGACGTCACCGACCCGGCCTCGGTCGACGCGCTCTTCGCCCGCATCAAGGCCGAGCACGGCCGCCTCGACGCGGTCTTCAACAACGCGGGCACCAACATCGCACCGACGCTGGTCGGCGATGTCAGCTGGCAGGACTGGCGCCGCGTCGTCTCGGTGAACCTCGACGGCGCGTTCCTGATCGCGGCAGCCGCCTTCCGGATGATGCGCGACCAGTCGCCGCAGGGCGGCCGGATCATCAACAACGGCTCGATCTCGGCGCATGCGCCGCGCTACGGCTCGGCGCCCTATACCGCGTCGAAGCACGCGATCACCGGCCTCACCCGCTCGCTGTCGCTCGACGGGCGCGCGTTCTCGATCGCCTGCGGCCAGATCGACATCGGCAACGCCGCCTCGGACATGACCGCGAAGATGGTCGCAGGCGTGCCGCAGGCCGACGGGCGCCTCGCCGCCGAGCCGCGCATCGACGTGGCCCACGTCGCCCGCGCCGTGGTGCAGATGGCCGAGCTGCCGCTCGACGTGAACGTGCAGTTCATCACCATCATGGCGACGACGATGCCGTTCATCGGCCGCGGCTGACGCCCGCGATGCGGCGGCGCGCCGCGGGCCGCCTCATCCTTTCGCCGCTGCGTCGATCGAACGGACATCACCCGTTAGATGGGGTTCCTAACCCGCGCTGCCGGCGGGTAATAACGCCACAGGCGGGCGAGCCGCGCCCGGCGGACGAGTACTCGGGGAACTCGATCAATGCCAGTAAAGTCGTGCGCGATTGCCGAAGATGTCCTGATTACCTACCCGGAACTGGTTAACCTCTATGGTTGCACGCTCGGCGAGGGAACGCGAGTCGGACCCTTCGTCGAGATCCAGAAGAACGCCGTCATCGGCGCGCGCTGCAAGATCTCGTCGCACTCCTTCATCTGCGAGGCCGTGACCATCGAGGACGAGGTCTTCGTCGGCCACGGCGTGATGTTCACCAACGAGCTCCTGCCGCAGGCGACCAATCCCGACGGCGGCCTCAAGCGCGACGGCGACTGGGAATGCACGCCGACGCTGGTCCGGCGCGGCGCCGGGATCGGGTCGAACGCCACCATCGTCTGCGGCGTGACGGTCGGCGAGCGGGCGATCGTCGGCGCCGGCGCGGTCGTCACCCGCGACGTCCCCGACTTCGCCATCGTCGCCGGCGTGCCGGCGCGCGTCATCGGCGACGTCCGCACCCCGCGGCCGGCCGGCCCGCACCACAACAGCCTTCGCAACGCGGCGGCGCTCGAGGAGGAAGCACAATGATCAGGGTCGGCGTCGTCGGCTACGGCTACTGGGGCCCGAACCTCGCCCGCGCGGTCGCCGAGACCGACACGGCGGTGGTCGAGGCCATCGCCGACTTCTCCGCCGCCGCGCGCGAGCGCGCGTTCCGCCGGCACCCGTCGGCGCGGCTGATGGCGAACTGGGAGGACCTGGTGCGCGACCCGGCGGTCGACGCCGTGCTGATCGCGACGCCGGTCGCCACCCACTTCGACATCGCCATGGCAGCACTCAAGGCCGGCAAGCACGTGCTGGTCGAGAAGCCGATGGCCGAGAGCGTCAGCAAGGCCGCGCTCCTCGTCGACGAGGCGGCGGCCCGGCGCCGGGTGCTCATGGTCGACCACACCTTCATCTACACCGGTGCGGTGCAGACCATCCGCGGCCTGATCGCCGACGGCCGGCTCGGCGACATCTACTACTACGACTCGACGCGGGTGAACCTCGGCCTCTTCCAGCGCGACGTGAACGTGATCTGGGATCTGGCGGTGCATGACTTCGCCATTCTCGACTACCTGCTCGACGCCCAGCCGCTTGCCGTCTCGGCCAGCGCCGCGGGCTTCCTGCCGGACAGCCCGGAGAACATGGCGCACCTCTCGGTCTACTACGACACCGGGGCGCTCGCGCACCTCAACGTCAACTGGCTCGCGCCGGTCAAGGTGCGCCAGACGCTGATCGGCGGCTCGAAGCGCATGGTCATCTACGACGACATGCAGACCTCGGAGAAGGTCAAGGTCTACGACCGCGGCGTCGCGGTCGCCGACGACCCGAAGGAGGCCTACGAGCGGATGATCTCCTACCGCATCGGCGAGATGTGGGCGCCGGCGATCTCGCCCAAGGAGGCGCTGGTCAGCGAGGTGCAGGAATTCGTCCGCTGCATCGAGAGCAACGCCACCCCGGTCAACGACGGCGAGAGCGGCCTCCGCGTCGTGGAGCTTCTGTCCGCCGCCAGCCATTCCACCCGACTCCGCGGCCAGCCCGTGGAGATCGGCGCACTCAAGAGGGCCTCATGATTCCGTTCCTCGACCTCAAGGCGCAGTACGCCACCCTCGGGCCCGAGCTCGAGGCGGCGGTGATCGCTGCGCTCCGAAGCTGCAACTACGTGCTCGGCGAGCCGGTCGCGGCCTTCGAGAAGGACTTCGCCGCCTACTGCGGCGCGAAGCACGCGATCGCGGTGTCGAGCGGCACCTCGGCCTTGCACCTCGCGCTCCTCGCCGCGGGCGTCGGGCCGGGCGACGAGGTCATCACCGTCTCGGCCACCTTCGTCGCCACCGCGGCCGCGGTCATCTACTGCGGCGCGACGCCGGTCTTCGTCGACGTCGACGCCGACACCTGGACGATGGACCCGGCCAAGGTCGCCGCCGCGATCACCCCGCGCACCAAGGCGATCCTGCCGGTGCACCTGCACGGCCGGCTCGCCGACATGGAGGCGATCGCCGCCATCGCCCGCCGCCACCGCCTCGCGCTCGTCGAGGACGCGGCGCAGGCGCACGGCGCCGAGCGCGACGGCAAGCGCGCCGGCACCTTCGGCGGGCTCGGCTGCTTCAGCTTCTACCCGGGCAAGAACCTCGGCGCCTGCGGCGAGGGCGGCGCGATCACCACCGACGACGACGCGCTCGCCGCCACCATCCGGTCGCTGCGCGACTGGGGCCAGGAGGGCAAGTACAACCACGTCCGCCACGGCTTCAACTTCCGCATGGACGCGGTGCAGGGTGCAGCACTCGGCGTGAAGCTCAGGCACCTCGACGCCTGGAACGCCGGCCGCCGCCGCGTCGCGCATGCCTACCAGCAGGGCCTCGCCGCCGGCATCCGCCGCCCGGCCCCGATCGGCGCCGACCACGCGGCCCATGTCTACGCGATCCAGATCTCCGACCGCGCCGAGGTGCAGACGCTGCTCGGCGGGCGCGGCATCGCCACCGGCATCCACTACCCGGTGCCCGTGCACCTGCAGCCCGCCTATGCCTACCTCGGCTATCAGGCGGGCGCGCTGCCGGTGACCGAGGCGCTCGCGCGCGACTGGCTGTCGCTGCCGCTCTTTCCTGAGATGACGGATGCCCAGGCGGCCGAGGTGATCGAGGCGGTCAACTTCCTGACCGTCGACAAGCTTGCGGGGGCCGCATGACCAAGCACACTGAGACGCACGAGCTCGCGGGCAAGCGCATCCTCGTCACCGGCGGCGCCGGCTTCATCGGCTCGCACATCACCGACCTGCTCCTCGCCGAGGACGTGGCGAAGATCGTCGTCGTCGACAACATGGTGCGCGGCCGGCTCGGCAACCTCCGCCACGCGCTGCCGAGCGGCAAGGTCGAGGTGGTCGAAGGCGACATCTGCGACCGCGAGCTTACGGCCCGCCTCGTCGGCGACAGCGACATCGTGTTCCACCAGGCCGCGCTGCGCATCACCCATTGCGCCGCCGAGCCCGACCTCGCCATGAAGGTGATGGTCGACGCGACCTACGACATCCTGCGCCGTTGCGTCGAGTCGCAGGTCGAGAAGGTGGTGATGGCCTCCTCCGCCTCGGTCTACGGCCTCGCCACCGAGTTCCCGACCACCGAGGCGCAGAACCCCTACGACAACCGCACGCTCTACGGCGCGGCGAAGGCGTTCGGCGAGGGTCTCCTGCGCTCGTTCAACGACATGTACGGCCTCGACTACGTCGCCTTGCGCTACTTCAACGCCTACGGCCCACGCATGGACATCCACGGCCGCTACACCGAGGTGATGGTGCGCTGGATGGAGCGCATCGAGGCCGGCCTGCCGCCGATCGTGTTCGGCGACGGCTTGCAGACCATGGACATGATCCACGTGCGCGACATCGCGCGCGCCAACATCCTCGCGGCGAAGGCCTCGGCCAGCGATGCCGTCTACAACGTCGGCAGCGAGACCGAGACCTCGCTCCTCGACCTCGCCCACGAGCTCGGCCGCGCCATGGGCCGCCCGGGCCTCGTGCCCGAGCATCAGCCCGAGCGCGCCGTGAACCCGGTGCCGCGGCGCCTCGCCTCCGGCGCCGCCGCGGCCGCCGACCTCGGGTTCCGGCCGACCATCAGCTTCTCCGAAGGCATCCGCGACCTGGTCGAGTGGTGGCGCACCGAGGTGAAGCTCCCCGCGGAGTCCGCAGCGTGATCCCGATCGCCCAGCCCCTCGTCGGCCAGGAGGAGGCCGACGCCGCCAGCGCCGTCATCCGCTCCGGCTGGCTCACGCAGGGCCCGCAGGTCGCGGCCTTCGAGGCTGAATTCGCCGCCTTCGTCGGCGCGTCGCACGCCTGCGCGCTGTCGAACTGCACCACCGCGCTGCACCTCGCCCTCCTCGCGCTCGGCATCGGACCGGGCGACGAGGTGGTGACGGTCAGCCACACCTTCATCGCCTCGGCCAACGCGATCCGCCAGTGCGGCGGCACCCCGGTCTTCGTCGACATCGAGGCGGGCGGCTACAACATCGACCCGGCCGCCATCGCCGCGGCGATCACGCCGAAGACCCGCGCGCTGCTCGTCGTGCACCAGATGGGCATGCCGTGCGACCTCGCGGCGATCCTGCCGGTCGCGCGCGCGCACGGGCTGCCGGTGATCGAGGACGCGGCCTGCGCCGCCGGCTCCGAGATCCTGACAGGCGGCGCCTGGTCCCGGATCGGCAGGGCGCTGGGCGACATCGTCGCCTTCTCGTTCCACCCGCGCAAGGTGCTGACGGTGGGCGACGGCGGCATGCTGACCACCGAGAATCCGGAGTGGGACGCCAAGTTCCGCCTCTGGCGCCAGCACGGCATGTCGGTCCCCGACACGCTGCGCCACGGCAGTGCGCGGGTGATCTTCGAGGACTATCCGGTGGCGGGCTTCAACTACCGGATGACCGACGTGCAGGCGGCGATCGGCCGGGAGCAGCTGAAGCGCCTGCCCGGCATCGTCGCGCGCCGACGCACGCTCGCCGACCGCTACGGCGCGCTCCTCGCCGGCATCGACGGCGTGACGCCGCCGGCCGAGCCCGCGTGGGCGCGGTCGAACTGGCAGAGCTACTGCGTGCGGCTCGACGACGACATCCCGCAGGTCGCGGTGATGCAGCGGATGCTCGACGCCGGCGTTGCCAGCCGCCGCGGCATCATGTGCATCCACCTCGAGGCCGCGCACGCCGACCTCGACCTGCCGCATCCGCTCGGCCGTTCCGAAGCGGCGCGCGATCACTGCGTGCTGCTGCCGCTGTTCGCGCAGATGACCGACGCGATGCAGGACGAGGTCGTCGACGCCCTCGCCGCGGCGGTCGCGGCGGAGCGGCCGCGGCCGCGCCTCCGGGCCTGAGGGCAGCGATGAGCACGCACCTGCGTCCGCAGCCTGGAGCCGCCGTCGAGCACGAGATGCTCGCCTCGATGGCGACGCGCATCGAAGCGCTTGGCCTCGACCTCGGCGGCCTCAACGTCGTGACCGAGGCGGCGACCGGCGACTACGCCTGCACCGCCGTGGTCGCGGCGATGGCGGGCGCGGCGCG
>JBDHSS010000036.1:0-15697 GCA_039808205.1 Paracoccaceae bacterium
CCGGCGGCCGGGCCGCGGCCCGCGCGGCGAGCGCGGCGGCGCGGCGTTCGCGCGCTTCGGCCAGCCGTGCCTCGAGCGCCACCGGATCGAGCAGGTGCGCGATCGACGCCTGCGCCTCCTCCGCGGTCCACACCTCCGTCGCCCCGTCCGCCATGCCACGCCCTCCCGTTGGCGGGAGAGGGTATGCCGACGGAAGCGCCGGCGCCAGCGCGCGCGTCGCGATCAGAGGGGCTTCACCGCCACTACCGGCGGCCCCGCTGGCGCAATCTTCAGCGGGTTGGCCAGCGGCAGGCCAAAATCCGCCGCCTCGATCTCGAAGACGTCGCCGGGCTCGGTGGCGACGCCGTCGGCGAAGGAGAGCGTCGCGGTGCCGAACATGTGCACGTGCACATCGCCCGGCTCCCGGAACAGCGGATACTTGAAATGGTGGTGCTCGAGGTTGGCGATGAAGTGGCTCATGTTCGCCTCGCCCGAGAGGAACGGCTTTCTCCAGATCACCGCGCCCTGGCGGCGGAGGCGGCTCTCGCCCTCGACGTGGTCAGGCAGCGGTCCGAGGCGAATCTCGGGGCCGAAGGCCGCTGGGCGCAGCTTGGAGTGCGCCAGGAACAGGTAGTTCTGCCGCTCGGTCACGTGGTCGGAGAACTCGTTGGCGAGCGCGAAGCCGAGCCGGTGCGGCGTGCCGTCCGGGCCGATCAGGTAGATGCCGGCGATCTCCGGCTCCTCGCCGGCGTCGAGCCCGAACGCCGGGCTGACGAGCGCGGCGCCGGGGCCGATCGCCTGGGTGCCGTTGCCCTTGTAGAACCACTCGGGCTGCACGCCGGGCAGCGCCGCCGGCTTGCCGCCCTCGATCCCCATGCGGAACATCTTCATCGAATCGGTCATCGCCTCGGGCGCGGTGCCCTGGTGCATGGCGTCGCGGGTTGCGGCGCTGCCGAGGTGGGTGAGCCCGGTTCCGGTCAGGTGCAGGTGCGCCGGATCCGGGTGGGCGATCGGCGCCAGCAGCAGGCCCAGCGCCAGCGCCGCGGCGAGGTCGACCTCCGGCCCGAGCCCGCGCGCCGCCACCGCCTCGGCCAGGCCCTGGCCGGCGATGATCGCCTCCTGCGCGAGGTTGTAGGTGGTGTCCGCGCCCTCGACGATCCGCGCGCGGTCGCCGTCGCGGAACGCCACGCGGCGGCTGCCGCCTTCGTCGATCAGCTGGGAGAGGTGCATGCGGGTCAGGCCTTGTTCTTGTTGTAGACGTCGAAGATCACCGCGGCGAGCAGCACGAGGCCCTTGATGACCTGCTGGAAATCAATGCCGACGCCCATGATCGACATGCCGTTGTTCATCACCCCCATGACGAAGGCGCCGATCACCGCGCCGAGGATGCGCCCCACCCCGCCCGAGGCCGAGGCGCCGCCGATGAAGCACGCCGCGATCACGTCGAGCTCGAAGGCGACGCCCGCCTTCGGCGTCGCGGTGTTGAGGCGCGCGGCGAAGATGAGGCCGGCGAGCGCCGCCAGCATCCCCATGTTGACGAAGACGAGGAAGACCAGCCGGTCGGTGTTGATGCCCGAGAGCTTCGCCGCCTTCTCGTTGCCGCCGAGCGCGTAGATGCGCCGGCCGATCGTGGTCTTGGCGGTAACGAAAGTATAGATCGCGATCAGGACCGCCATGGTGATGAGCACGTTCGGCAGCCCGCGGCCGGACGCGAGCAGCCAGGCGATGTAGACCATGGCAACGCCGATGATGCCGTTCTTGAGCACGAAGAAGGCGAAGGGCTCCTCGACCGCGGCATAGCGCGCCTGCTTCGCGCGGGTGCGCGCGGCCGAGACGATGAGCCCGACCGCCGCGGCGAGCCCGAGGACGAGCGCGGTGAGGTTGATGCCCGAGCCGCCGAGGACGTCGGGCACGAAGCCCGAGGACAGCGCCTGGAACGCCTTCGGGAACGGCCCGACCGACTGGCCCTGCAGCATGGTGAGCGACAGTCCGCGGAACACGAGCATGCCGGCGAGCGTCACGATGAACGACGGGATCTTCCAGTAGGCGATCCAGTAGCCCTGCGCCGCGCCGACCGCCGCGCCGAAGGCGAGGCAGGCGAGCACCGTCGGCACCGTGGGCACGTGGTAGCGCACCATCATCACCGCGGCGAGCGCGCCGATGAAGCCCGAAACCGAGCCGACCGAGAGGTCGATGTGGCCGGCGACGATGACGAGCAGCATCCCGAGCGCCATGATGACGATGTAACTGTTCTGCAGGAAGAGGTTGGTCAGGTTCACCGGCTTCAGGAGCACGCCCGAGGTCGCGACCTGGAAGAAGCCCATGATCGCGACGAGCGCGAGCAGCATGCCGTACTCGCGGAAGTTCGCCTTCAGGTGGCTCCCGAGCGACTGGTGGGCCGGGCCGTCGGTGATGCTCGCCATGCGTCTATCCGTTCACGATCATGCGCATGATGCGCTCCTGGCTCGCCTCCGCCGCCGGCAGCTGGCCGACGAGCGCGCCCTCGCGCATCACGTAGATGCGGTCGCACATGCCGAGCAGCTCGGGCATCTCCGACGAGATGAAGATCACCGCCTTGCCCTGGTCGGCGAGCGCGTTGATGAGGGTGTAGATCTCGTATTTCGCGCCGACGTCGATGCCGCGCGTCGGCTCGTCGAGGATCAGCACCTCGGGGCCGGAGAACAGCCACTTCGACAGCACCACCTTCTGCTGGTTGCCGCCGGAGAGGTTCAGCGTCTTCTGGAACACGCTCGAGCAGCGGATGTTCATCCGGCTGCGGTAGCTCATCGCGACCTTGCGCTCCTCGTGGCCGTCGATCACCCCGAGCTTCGACACGCCGGCGAGGTTGGCGAGCGTGATGTTGTGGACGATGTGGTCCTCGAGGATCAGCCCGAGGCTCTTGCGGTCCTCGGTGACGTAGGCGAGGCCGGCGTCGACCGCGCGCCGTACCGTCGAGACGTCGATCGGCCGGCCGTGCAGCCGGGCGGTGCCGGTGATGCCGTGGCCCCAGGACCGGCCGAAAAGACTCATCGCCAGCTCGGTGCGGCCCGAGCCCATGAGCCCGGCGATGCCGACGATCTCGCCCTTGCGCACGCTGAGGCTGACGTCGCGGATCGCCAGCCGGTCGGCATGCGCCTGGTGGAAGACGTTCCAGCCCTCGACCTCGAACAGCACCTCGCCGATCCTCGGCTCGCGCGGCGGGTAGCGGTCCGACATCGGCCGGCCGACCATGTCGCGGATGATCTCGTCCTCGCTGACCGGCCCCGCGCGCGCGTCGAGCGTCGCCACCGTCGCGCCGTCGCGGAGCACGGTGATCCGGTCGGCGACGCGGGCGATCTCGCTCAGCTTGTGGCTGATGAGAATCGAGGTGATCCCCTGCGCCTTGAACTCGAGCAGGAGGTCGAGGAGCTTGGCGCTGTCGGTCTCCTGCAGGCTCGCGGTCGGCTCGTCGAGGATGAGGAGCCGCACCCGCTTCGCGAGCGCCTTGGCGATCTCGACGAGCTGCTGCTTGCCGACGCCGAGGTCGGTGACGAGCGTCGTCGGCCGCTCCGCAAGCCCGACCTTGCGCAGCAGGCCCTCGGTGCGGGCGAAGGTCTCCTCCCAGTCGATCACGCCGCCGGCGGCGACCTCGTTGCCGAGGAAGATGTTCTCGGCAATCGACAGGAGCGGCACCAGCGCCAGCTCCTGGTGGATGATGACGATGCCGAGCGCCTCGCTGTCGGCGAGGTCGCGGAACTGCCGCACCTCGCCCTCGAAGAGGATGTCGCCGTCGTAGCTGCCGGCGGGATACACCCCCGACAGCACCTTCATCAGCGTCGACTTGCCCGCGCCGTTCTCGCCGACGAGCGCGTGGATCTCGCCGGGCAGCACGGTCAGGTTGACGTTGTCGAGCGCGCGCACGCCCGGAAACGTCTTGGTGATGCCGCGCATCTCCAGGATCGGCTGCATCGCGCTCGCCTCCGAGGCGAGGGGGCGAGCGCAAGACCCGCTCCCTCGACGCCCCGATCAGTTGGTGATCTGGTCCTTGGTGTAGTAGCCGCTGCCGACCAGGATCTGCTCCCAGTTCGACTTGTCGACCTCGACCGGCTTCAGGAGGTACGACGGCACCACCTTGACGCCGTTGTCATAGGTCTTGGTGTCATTGATCTCCGGCTGACCGCCGCCGAGCACGGCGTTGACCATGCCGACCGTCACCTTGGCGAGCTCGCGGGTGTCCTTGAAGATCGTCGAGTACTGCTCGCCGGCGAGGATCGACTTCACCGACGGCACCTCGGCGTCCTGGCCGGTCACGATCGGCATCGGCAGGTCGGCCGAGCCGTACCCGACGCCCTTCAGCGACGACAGGATGCCGATCGACAGCCCGTCATA
The DNA here is from genome assembly GCA_039808205.1 of Paracoccaceae bacterium. Taxonomy (GTDB): domain Bacteria; phylum Pseudomonadota; class Alphaproteobacteria; order Rhodobacterales; family Rhodobacteraceae; genus Amaricoccus. The sequence goes on from JBDHSS010000036.1 coordinate 4,348, forward strand.
CGGCGAGAGCACGCCGTTGACGTGCGCCTCGGTGTAGTTCGCGCTGAGGAGGTTGTCCATCCGCGCCTGCGCCACCGCGCCGTCCCAGCGCAGCGTGCCGACCACGTCCATGCCCGTCTGGCCCGACGGGATCTTGACCGTGCCGTCGTCGATCATCGGCTGCAGCACGCTCATCGCGCCGTTGTAGAAGAAGAACGCGTTGTTGTCGTCGGGAGAGCCGCCGAAGAGCTCGACGTTCCACGGCTTCACGTCCGGGAAGCGGTCCTTCAGCCCCTTCACGAGGCTCTGCGCCTGCAGGACGCCGACCTGGAAGTTGTCGAAGGTCGCGTAGTAGTCGACGTTCGGGCTCTCGCGGATCAGCCGGTCGTAGGCGATGACCGGGATCCCGGCCGCGTGGGCGTTCTCGAGCGCGTTCGACAGTGTCGTGCCGTCGATCGCGGCGATCACCAGCGCCTTCACGCCCTTGGTGATCATGTTCTCGATCTGGGCGAGCTGGTTCGGGATGTCGTCCTCGGCATACTGCAGGTCGGTGCCGTAGCCGGCAGCCTGGAACTGCTCGACCATGCTGTGGCCGTCCGAGATCCAGCGCGCGGAGGACTGCGTCGGCATGGCGATGCCGATGGTGCCCTTGTCCTGCGCCAGCGCCGGCAGCGCCAGCGTCGCGGCAAGCGTCGCGCCCGCCAGGATGCGCGTCAGAAGCTTCATTGCGGTCTCCCCGTTGCGGAGGCGGTTGCCCCGGCTCGCGCCGGATTGCCCCCACGTTTCTCTCGGCCGCGCCGGCGCGGGTTCGATCCCACGCTGCCGTGCCGCGACCGGCTTGCACCTTAGACGCAGTTTGCCATATCGATCAATTCGGATCTGGCGCGAACAGCATACCGGAATTCGCATGCAGTTAACCGAGACGCCCGACCACGAGCTCACCCGTGGCGCCGAGCGGCTGATCGGCCGCGGGCTGAAGCTCAGCCACCTGCGGCTGATCGCTGCGCTCGACGAGGCCGGCCAGCTGACCGCCGCGGGCCGGGCACTGCGGCTGACCCAGCCGGCGGCCTCGCGGCTCCTCGCCGAGGCCGAGGCGATCGCCGGGCACCGGCTGTGCGAGCGGCTGCCGAAGGGCGTGGTGATGTCGCCGGCCGGCGAGGCGCTGGCGCGACGGGCGCGGCGGGTGCTCGCCGAGATCGCCGAAGCCGGCCGCGAGATCGGCGACGTGGCCGAGGGCAGGCTCGGCTCGGTGCGCATCGGCGTGGTGACGGCGCCGGCGGTCGACCTCGTCGTGCCGGCGCTGCAGCGGCTGCAGCGGCTGCACCCGGGCCTGACCACACAGGTCGACGTGACGACGAGCGACATTCTGGTGCCGGACCTCTTGCGCCGCCGCTACGACTTCGTCATCGGCCGGGTGCCGGCCGGCGTCGACGCCCGCGCGCTCGAGATCCGCTGGTTGGCCGCCGAGCGGGTGGCGCTCGTCGCCCGCGCCAACCACCCGCTGGCCCAGCGGCCGGCGGTCGGCGCCACCGATCTCGCGCCCTACGACTGGGTGATGCAACCGCCGGGCGCGCTCCTACGCCGCACCGTCGAGGAGGCGCTGATCGCGCGGAACGCGCCGCCGCCGAACTGCCGGCTGAGCACGGCGTCGCTGGTGGTGACGCTCGCGCTCGTCACCCGCTCGAACGCCATCGCTCCGGTCTCCGAGCAGGTGGCCCGCCTCGTCGCCGGCGACGGCGGCATCGGCCGGGCGCTGACCACGCTGCCGCTCGACTTCGCGATCGAGGTGAAGCCCTACGGCCTCGTCCGTCTCCGCGGCCAGCGCCTGTCCCGCTCCGCCGCGCTCCTGCACGACGCAATCGTCGAGGCGACGGAGCGGTGAGCACCTGCGGGTGGCGGAGCGGACGGGACCGGGGGTCCAACGTTCTCTCGTTCGGAGGCATGTTCGGCAAGGCAGCCAGAGCGAGCCCGAGTCTCCTCGTATTGCAAGAAAGACCGCCTCACCCACTATCAGCGTCGGCGTCGTGCTCAGGATCGAGGTCCGTTCGGCCAGCGTGCAGGATCGCGATGGTGCGGCGCTGGTCCTCGCCCGCATCAGCCGGCGGTTTCCCTTCCTCGAACGCTTCTTCGCCGATGCCGGCTATCGGGCGCCCCGCGTCGTCGAGATCGCGCCGCGTTCGGTCGAGATCATCAGGCGATCCGACCCGGGCTTCGTCGTTCAGCGCAAGCAATCGGTCGGCGAGCGTCGGCATCAACCGACGGCTCGCCCGCGATTTCGAGCGCTTCGCCGAGACGTACATCGATCGTCTACAACAAGGCGCGCGCCAGCAGCACCCGGGTGCCGGCGCTGTTCGAGATGCCGCGCGCCGCCGATGACGAGCGGTTGTCGATCGAGTACCTGACCGACGATCTTATCCGGTCTACGGCCACATGGAGGAGCCGAACGTGCCGCGCGCGCTCGGGCAGGCGCGGAAGATCGGGGTGAAGTTCGACATCGTGTCGACGAGCTTCTTCCGGAACCGGCGCAGCTTCCGCGCCTCGGCCGATACCGGGATGGCGTTGTGGCAGGACCACCTGTTCATCACTCTAAGCAAGTCCGGGACCGACGCGGCGAGCTTCTACCGGTTGCCGTCGAACCGGGTGGTCGAGCTCGGCGAGGCCTTCGTGGTCTGACCGGGTTCAGTCCGGCACGCCGAGCCGGTAGCCGACGCCGGTCTCGGTCAGGATATGGCGCGGCCGTTCGGGATCGGGCTCGAGCTTCTGGCGCAGCTGGCGCACCAGCACCCGGAGGTTCTGGACGTCGACCGCCCCGCCCCAGACCTCTCGGATCAGGAAGCGGTGGGTCAGCACCTTGCCGGCGTGCTGCACCAGCACGCGGAGCACGTCGTATTCCCGCGGGGAGAGTGCGACGGTCTCGCCGCCACGCCGGACCACACGGTGAACGAGGTCGACCGAGAGGTCGTCGGACTGGAACCGCGGCTGTTCGCCCTTGGCCTGTAGGCGGTGGCGGAGGGCGGTGCGGATGCGGGCGACAAGCTCCTTCATGCCGAAGGGCTTGGTCAGGTAGTCGTCGGCGCCGAGTTCGAGCGCCTCGACGATGCCGGCCTCGTCGTTGCGGCTGGAGAGGATCACCACCGGCACGGCGTTGCCGGCCGCCCGCCAGCGCTGGAGGAGCTGCTGGCCGGGGACGTCGGGGAGGCCGAGATCGAGGATGACGAGCTCGGGGGCGGTGGCGATCAGCCGCTCGGCCTCGCGGCCGCTGCCGGCCTCGAGCACGTCGTAGCCCTGCGAGGCGAGGCCGGTGCGCAGCAGGCGGCGGATCGGCGGCTCGTCGTCGACGACGAGGAGGCGGACGGCGCCCCGACTCATGCCGCGTCCTCGGCGCGTGCGCGGGCTGCCGGCAGGGTGACGGTGAAGACCGCGCCCGGGCGGTCGGCGCGGTTGGCGGCGACGATGGTGCCGCCCATTGCCTCGACGAACCCGCGGCAGACTGCGAGCCCGAGGCCGGTGCCGGCGCGCACGCTGTCGCCCTTCTGCACGCGGTGGAACTTGTCGAACAGGCGCTCTAGCTCCTCGGGCGGAATGCCCTCGCCCTCGTCAACGACGCTGAGGATGACGCCTTCCGAGGAGGCGTGGCGGGCCTCGATGCGGATCCGCGTGCCTTGCGGGGCATATTTCGCGGCGTTGTCGAGGAGGTTGAACAGCACCTGCTCGAACAGCACCGGGTCGACGTCGACCATCGGCAGGTCGCCGGCGAGCTCGGCCGTGACCTCGTGGCCGGCCAGCACCTGCCCGGCGCGCTGCAGGGCGCTGCCGACGATCTCGCCGAGGTCGTGGGCAGCGCGGCTCGGGGCGATGGCGCCCGACTCGAGCCGGGTCATGTCGAGGAGGTTGGCGATGAAGCGGTTCAGCCGCTCCGACTCGGCAAGGACGGTGGCGAGGAGGTCGGCCCGCGCGGCTTCGTCGAGGTCGTCGGGAAAGTCGCGGAGCGTGCCGGCGGAGCCGATGATGGCTGCGAGGGGCGTGCGCAGGTCGTGGGAGATCGAGGTGAGCAGCGCCTGGCGCAGCCGGTCGGCCTCGGCGGCGCGGGCGGCGCTCTCGACGTCCTCGACCAGGTTCACCCGCTCGATGGCGACGGCGGCCTGGTCGGAGAGCGCGTGGAACAGGCGGCGCTGCTCGGGGGTGAGCATCGGCCCCGGGCGCGGACTGTCGAGGCCGACGACGCCGACGGCGCCGCGCCCGGTGCGGAGCGGCAGGAACAGGCGGCGAGCGCCGGGCAGGTTGTCGGACCCGCGCCCGGCGGGGCGGTTGGTCTCGAAGCTCCACTTCGCGGCGGCGATGTCGGCGGGCTCGACGGTGTCCTCGGGGGGGTAGCCGGCGCGCACAGTGATGGTGCCGTCGGGATCGGGCAGGAGGAGAACCACCTGCATGTCGAGCTGTGAGGCGAGCTGGTAGGCGGTCGCCCACAACACCTCGTCGAGGGTGCTGACGCCGGCGAGCTTGCGGCTGAAGGCGTAGAGCTCCTCGGTGATGCGGGCGCGCGCCTTGGCGGTGACGGCCTGCAGCCGGACCTGCGCGGCGAGGTTCGAGACCAGCACCGCGACGACGGTGAAGAGCACGAGCGCCGCGACGTTGGTCGGGCTGGCGATGGTGAGGGTGTGGATCGGCGGCAGGAAGAAGAAGTTGTAGACGAGCGATCCCGTCGCCACCGCGACGAGCGACGGGAGGAGACCGAAGCGTACGGCAACGACGACGATCGCGGTGAGGAAGACAAGGTCGAGGGACTCGACCCCCACCAGCGGCTCGACGAGCTTGACCACGGCGAAGGCGGCGAAGACGGCGATCAGGGCGACGGCGTAGGGGGCGAGGTCGGCGCGGCGCGGGGCGGTGCGGGTGCTGATGGTCTTGGAAGGGATCGGCCCGGCGTCGACCGCTTCGCCGGCGATGACGTGGACGCTGATGCCGCCGGAGAGCCGAACGAGGTCGTGGACCACCGAGCCGTGCAGCAGCTCGAACCAGCGCGAGCGCGCCGACTTGCCGATGACGATCTGGGTGACGTTCTGCGCCCGGGCCTGCGCCACGATGTCCTCGGCGATGCTGTGCCCGCCCGGCAGCGTACGCGCCTCGCCGCCGAGCCGCTCGGCGAGCCGCAGCGTGTCGGCGAGCCGGTCCCGCTCGGCCTCGGAGAGCTGGGCGGTGCGCGCGGTCTCGACCGCGAGCGCGGTCCACGGCGCGTGCAGCCGGTCGGCGAGGCGCTTGGCGTAGCGGACGAGGCCGGCGGCGCTCGGGTGCTCGCTGATGCAGACGAGGATGCGCTCGCCGGCGGGCCAGGGGCCGGCGATGGCGTTGGCCTGCATGTGGGTGAGGAGCTGGGCGTCCACGCGCTGCGCCGTGCCGCGGAGCGCGAGCTCGCGCAGGGCGGTGAGGTTGCCGGGGGAGAAATAGTGGCTCAGCGCGCGGCCGGCAGTCTCGCGGACGTAGACCTTGCCGTCCTTGAGGCGCTGGATCAGGTCGTCGGGAGTGATGTCGACGACCTCGATGTCGTCGGCACGATCGATGACCCCGTCGGGCACTGTCTCGCGCACGCGGATGCGGGTGATCTGCGCCACCACATCGTTGAGACTCTCGACGTGCTGGATGTTGACCGTGGTGTAGACGTCGATGCCGCCGGCGAGCAGCTCCTCGACGTCGAGGTAGCGCTTGGGGTGGCGGCTGCCGGGCGCGTTCGTGTGGGCGAGCTCGTCGACGAGGACGAGGGCGGGGCGGCGGGCGAGGATGGCGTCGAGGTCCATCTCCTCGAGGATGCGGCCCTTGTAGTCGAACCGCCGCCGCGGGATCACCTCGAAGCCGCGGACCAGCGCTTGGGTCTCGGCGCGGCCGTGGGTCTCGACCACGCCGATGACGATGTCGACGCCGTCCTCGCGCCTGGCCCTGGCCGAGACCAGCATCTCGTAGGTCTTCCCGACGCCCGGGGCCGCGCCGAGGAAGATCTTCAGCCGGCCGCGGGTCTCGCGCCGCGCCTCCTCGAGCAGCGCGTCGGGCGAGGGGCGCTTGTCCGCATCCGCCATGGTCGGCCTCCCGCCCCGATGCTGCTTAGCGCCGGGCGAGCTCGTCAAGCGCGAGGTTGAGGGCGAGCACGTTGACGCGCGGCTCGCCGATGAGGCCGAGGGTCCGGCCCTCGATGTGGCCGGCGATCAGCGTGCGCACCGCGTCCTCGCCGAGGCCGCGCGCCGTCGCGACGCGCGGCGCCTGGAAGGCGGCCGCCTCCGGCGAGATGTCGGGGTCGAGGCCCGAGGCGGAGGTGGTGACGAGATCGATCGGCACGGCGGCGGCCGGGTTCTCGGCCTTCAGCGCCTCGGCTTCGGACCGCACCCGCTCGATCAGGGCGGCACTGGTCGGTCCGAGGTTGGAGCCCGAGGAGGCGGCGGCGTTGTAGGGCTCCGGTGCGGTCGCCGAGGGGCGTCCGTGGAAGTAGCCGGGGCTGGTGAAGGCCTGGCCGATCAGGGCAGAGCCGACGACATGGCTGTCCCGCTCGACCAGGCTGCCGTTGGCTTGCGCGGTGAAGAGCAGCTGGCCGGCGCCGGTGATGGCGAGCGGATAGAGGAGGCCGGTGATCGCGGTCAGGACCACGATCATCACGACGGCGGGGCGGAGGTGTCTGAGCATGGCGCGCGTTTCCTTCAGGCGAGGCCGACGGCGGTGATGGCGAGGTCGATGAGCTTGATGCCGGCGAACGGCGCGATCAGGCCGCCGAGACCGTAGATCGCGAGGTTGCGGCGGAGCAGCGCGCCGGCGCCGATCGCCTGGTATTTCACGCCCCGCAAAGCCAGCGGGATCAGGGCGATGATGATCAGCGCGTTGAAGATGATTGCCGAGAGGATGGCGCTCTGCGGCGTCGCGAGCCCCATGACGTTGAGGGCACCGAGCTGCGGGTAGATGGCGGCGAACATCGCCGGGATGATGGCGAAGTACTTCGCCACGTCGTTGGCGATCGAGAAGGTGGTCAGCGACCCGCGCGTCATCAGCAGCTGCTTGCCGATCTCCACGACCTCGATCAGCTTCGTGGGATCGCTGTCGAGGTCGACCATGTTGCCGGCCTCGCGCGCCGCCACCGTGCCGGTGTTCATCGCGACCCCGACGTCGGCCTGCGCCAGCGCCGGTGCGTCGTTGGTGCCGTCGCCGCACATGGCGACGAGCTTGCCGCTGGCCTGCTCGCTGCGGATCAGCGCGAGCTTCGCCTCCGGGGTCGCCTCGGCGAGGAAGTCGTCGACGCCGGCCTCGGCGGCGATGGCGGCGGCGGTCATCGGGTTGTCGCCGGTGATCATCACCGTGCGGATGCCCATGCGGCGGAGCTCGGCGAAGCGCTCGCGGATGCCGCGCTTGACGATGTCCTTGAGCGCGATCACCCCGAGCAGTTGGCCGTCGCGGGCAACGGCGAGCGGCGTGCCGCCGGCCTTGCCGATGCGCTCGGCCAGCGCCTGCACCTCGCGCACCGCCTCTCGGACGGCGACCGGCTGCGCCGCGGTCGCGCCAAGGCTGCGGCGCTGCGGGGCCAGCGCGCCGACGTGGATGAGCACCGCGTCGGCCGCGCCCTTGCTGATGGCGCTGCCGCCGACATCGACGCCGCTCATCCGGGTCTGGGCGGTGAACGGCACGAAGCTGGCGCCGAGGGTGGCCATGTCGCGCTCGCGCAGCCCGTGCTTCTCCTTGGCCAGCACCACGATCGAGCGGCCTTCCGGCGTCTCGTCGGCGAGCGAGGCGAGCTGGGCGGCGTCGGCGAGTTCCGCCTCCGTGACGCCGCGCACCGGCAGGAACTCGGTCGCCTGGCGGTTGCCGAGGGTGATGGTGCCGGTCTTGTCGAGCAGCAGCGTGTCGACGTCGCCTGCCGCCTCGACCGCCCGGCCGGACATGGCGAGGACGTTGAAGCGCACCAGCCGGTCCATGCCGGCGATGCCGATCGCCGAGAGCAGCGCACCGATTGTCGTCGGGATCAGGGTGACGAACAGCGCGACGAGCGCAATGACGCCGATCGTCCCGCCAGCGTAGGCGGCGAAGCTCGGGATGGTGGCGACGGCGAAGACGAAGATGATCGTCAGCCCGACGAGCAGGATGTTGAGGGCGATCTCGTTCGGGGTCTTCTGCCGCTCGGCGCCCTCGATCAACGCGATCATCCGGTCGAGGAAGGAGTGGCCCCGCGACGAGGTGATGCGGACGATCAGCCGGTCGGAGATGACGGTGGTGCCGCCGGTGACGGCCGAGCGGTCGCCGCCCGACTCCCGGATCACCGGGGCGCTCTCGCCGGTGATCGCCGCCTCGTTGACCGAGGCGACCCCCTCGATCACCTCGCCGTCGCCGGGGATGACGTCGCCGGCCTCGACGAGGACGAGATCCCCCACCTCGAGGTTCTCGGCAGCGATTCCCTCGTAGAGCTCGCGATCGTCCGGGGAGAGCAGCCGCTTGGCGGGGGTGGTCGTGCGGGTGGCGCGCAGCGCGTCGGCTTGCGCCTTGCCCCGCCCCTCGGCCATCGCCTCGGCGAAGTTGGCGAAGAGGAGCGTGAACCAAAGCCAGAGGACGATCTGGAAGCTGAAGCCGAGGTTGCCGGCGCCGGTCGCGAGGTCGCGGAGGAAGAGCACAGTGGTGAGGATCGCCACGATCTCGACGACGAGCATCACCGGGTTGCGGATCATCGCCCGCGGGTCGAGCTTGCCCAGTGCCGAGGCGAGGGCAGGCACGACGATCTGCGGCGCGAGGAGGGCGGTCTCGGGTCTGGACATGATGGATCCGTTCAGAAGGTCTGGCCGGCGACCATCGCCAGGTGCTCGACCACGGGGCCTAGGGCGAGGGCCGGGAAGTATGTGAGGCCGCCGACGATCAGGATCACGCCGACGAGGAGGCCGGCGAAGAGGCCGCCATGGGTCGAGAACGAGCCGGCGGAGGCGGGGACCGTCTTCTTCGCGGCAAGGCTGCCGGCGATGGCGAGCGCAGGGACGATGACGAGGAAGCGCCCGGTCAGCATGGCGATGCCGAGCGTCAGGTTGTACCAGGGCGTGTTGCCGGTCAGCCCGCCGAAGGCCGAGCCGTTGTTGGCCGCTGCCGAGGTGTAGGCGTAGAGGACTTCCGAGAAGCCGTGCGGCCCGGGGTTGGCGATCGAGGCGACGGCGCTCGGCAGCACCACGGCGATCGCGGTGAAGCCGAGCATGGCGAGCGGCAGCGACAGGATCGCCAGCATCGCGAGCTTGACCTCCCGCGCCTCGATCTTCTTGCCGACATATTCCGGGGTCCGGCCGACCATCAGCCCGGCGATGAAGATCGCGATCAGCACGAAGATCAGCATGCCGTAGAGGCCGGCGCCGACGCCGCCGACGATGATCTCGCCGAGCTGCATGTTGAGGAGCGGGATCAGCCCGCCGAGCGGCATGAAGCTGTCGTGCATCGCGTTGACCGCACCACAGGAGGCGGCAGTGGTCACGACGGCGAAGAGCGCCGACATGGCGGCGCCGAAGCGGACCTCCTTGCCCTCCATGTTGGCGCCGTCGACGCCGAGGGCGTGGATGAGCGGGTTGCCGGCGGCTTCCGCCCAGTAGGTGACGGCGACGCCGGCGACGAAAAGCACGCCCATTGCGGCGAGGATCGCCCAGCCCTGGCGCTCGTCGCCGACCATCCGGCCGAAGACGTTGGTCAGCGCGGCGCCGAGCGCGAAGATCGCCACCATCTGGATCAGGTTGGCGACCGCGGTCGGGTTCTCGAGCGGGTGTGCGGCGTTGGCGTTGAAGAAGCCGCCGCCGTTGGTCCCGAGCATCTTGATCGCGACCTGGGAGGCGACCGGCCCGGTGGCGATGGTCTGGCGCGCACCCTCGAGGGTGGTCGCCTCGACGCCGCCGGCGAGCGTCTGCGGCATTCCGAGGAAGACAAGCGCGAGCGCGAGGACGAACGCGATCGGCAGCAGCACGAAGAGGGTTATCCGGGTCAGGTCCACCCAGAAATTGCCGACCTTGCGCGCCGATACCCGTGCGAAGCCGCGGATGACCGCGACCGCGACGGCGATGCCGGTGGCGGCGGAGACGAAGTTCTGCACGGTGAGCCCGGCCATCTGGGTCAGGTGGCTCATCGTCGTCTCGCCGCCGTAGTTCTGCCAGTTGGTATTGGTGACAAACGAGACCGCGGTGTTGAAGGCGAGCTCCGGCGGCACCGCGCCCATCCCGTCCGGATTGAGCGGGAGCCAGCCCTGCAGGCGCTGGAGCAGGTAGAGGAGGAGGACGCCCGCCAGATTGAAGGCGAGCAGCGCCAGCGCGTAGCCGAGCCAGCTCTGGTCCTCGCGTGGATCGACACCCGCGAGGCGGTAAAGCGGGCGCTCGACTGGCTTCATGCCGGGCAGGGTGCCGTCCAAGGCGCGAGTCAGCCAGGTGCCGAGCGGCTTCACCAGCGCAACAACGATGGCAGAGAAGAGGAGGATCTGGATCCAGCCGTTGACGGTCATCGCCGCCTCTCAGAACCGCTCGGGCCGGACGAGCGCCCAGCCGAGATAGACGAGAAGGCCGGCGGCGACGGAGGCGGCGAGCGCGTAGTCGACGGTCATGGCGCGCTCCGTCACAGCCGGTCGCAGAGGGCGGCGTAGCCGGCGAGCAGCAGGAAGCTGCCCGCCATCACCGCGAACATCACGAGATCGAGCATTGGCGTTCTCCTGTCGTTGGCGCCGAAGCGCCTGAGCATCGCGCCCGCGGGCTAGCGGGGCTCGGTTCGACAGGTGTCACCGACCGCATAAGCGATCGAGAGAGCTGCGGGCGTCAGCATATAACAATCTCATAAGCGTATCGCTGGAGGCCCATGCCTCCCTGGCGCGTTCGGCGCTCGAGGAAACGCTTCGCTATACCTCGCCGGTGCATACTTTCTGTCGTACCGCGAGCGTCGATACCGAAGTTGGCGGGGTTGCGATCCCGGCAGGCACCAAGATCCTATGCGTGCGCGGAGCCCAAATCTGGACGAGAACCAATGGCCCCACGCGGAGCGCTTCGACATCGGCCGGCTATCCGGCGGCCATCTCGCTCTCGGCGTCGGCGTCCACAACTGCGTCGGCCAGGACGTTGCGCGCGCCGAGGGCGAGGCTGTGTTGACTGCCCTGGCAGCCAAGGTCGACCGTATCACGCCGACGGGAAAGCCGGAGTGGCGACCGAACACCGCGATCCTGCTCTCGAGCGGCTGCCGGCGGCGTTTCACTAGGGTTGGATCGGGTTGCGCAACATTATGGAGCTGGACGATGGCCTCCCGACCGTTCGCGAACGCAGTCCGCGCGCCAAAATAGCGCGCGCAAGAAAAGGTTCTCGGTTCGAGCCGATCGCAACCAGTACCAGCGCGTAGGCTCCCGCCATGAGGG
>JBDHSS010000037.1:0-15574 GCA_039808205.1 Paracoccaceae bacterium
CACACTCCGCCGCGCAGCCGTCCACGTCTCGCTGTGGGGACGACGGTCGGGCGCCCGTCGGATTTGGCGAGTGACAAGTCCGACCGCAGCCGCCCCTCCGGAGGCCGGATGCGACAAGCGCATCCGCCGGGGCGGCCGCGGCCGGATGGCACCGTCGCTGACGCACGACCCCCCTTGCCCTCCGCGCATCCTGCGCTCCAGGTAACGGCCCGGCGAACGCATGCGTTCGCTTGTCGGGCCGGGACTCGCGGGGCCTGGAGGCCCCGCTTCGGTCATTTGCGCAAGCCGACCGGCGCGGACGCCGGATCCAGCTGTCGCCTAGCCACCGCGTCACCGATGACTTCACGCGTGAAACGCCAGCGAGCCGCGCTGCTCCTGGCTGACCGGAGCTGAGATGCGCCCGCTCGGAACCGTCGCCCACCGCCTCGCGATCCTCGCCTACGTGGTCTTCGCGCTTTTCCCGCTCTACTGGCTGGTGAAGGTCTCGGTCACGCCGAACGACCTGCTCTATTCCGAGGGTATCCGGCTCTGGCCGTCGCGGATGACCTTCGATCATTTCCGCTTCGTGCTCGCGCATTCCGACTTCCCGCGCTTCTTCCGCAACAGCCTCGTCGTGTCGCTGCTCACCGCCTTCCTATCGACCGTCCTCGCCGCGCTCGCCGGCTACGCGCTGTCGCGTTTCGCCTTCCGCGGCAAGCTCACGGTCTCGGGGCTGCTGCTCGTCACGCAGATGTTCCCGCTCGTCATGCTGATCGCGCCGATCTTCAAGCTCCTGTCGCCGCTCGGCCTGACCAACTCGCTGACCGGCCTCGTCGTCGTCTACGTCGCCTTCAACGTCCCCTTTGCCTGCTTCCTGATGCAGTCGTTCTTCGACGGCATACCGCGCGATCTGGAGGAGGCGGCGATGATCGACGGCGCCAGCCGCTTCACCGCCTTCCGCCAGATCATCCTGCCGCTGACGCTGCCGGGCGTCGCCGCCACGGTCGGCTTCGTCTTCACCGCGGCGTGGAGCGAGATGATCTTCGCGCTCATGCTCATCTCCTCGAACGACAAGGCTACCTTCCCGGTCGGGCTTCTCTCCTTCGTCTCGAAGTTCTCGGTCGACTTCGGCCAGATGATGGCGGCGGGCGTGCTCGCGCTGATCCCGGCCTGCCTGTTCTTCCTCCTCATCCAGCGGTATCTCGTCCAGGGCCTGACCGCCGGCGCCGTCAAGGGATAAGCCCATGGCCACCATCGACATCCGCGGCGTCTCCAAGGCCTACGGCAGCCACGCCGCCGTGCTCCGCGACATCGACCTCACGATCGGCGACGGCGAGTTCGTCGTCCTCGTCGGCCCCTCCGGCTGCGGCAAGTCGACGCTGCTCCGGATGATCGCCGGGCTCGAGGCGATCACCGCCGGCACCATCGCCATCGGCGGCCGCGTGGTGAACGACCTCGCGCCGAAGGCCCGCGACATCGCCATGGTGTTCCAGAGCTACGCGCTCTACCCGCACATGACCGTCGCCGACAACATGACCTACAGCCTGCGGCTGAAGAAGACGCCGAAGGCCACCGTCGCCGAGAAGCTGAAGGCGGCATCGGCGAAGCTCGGCCTCGACGCCTTCCTCGCGCGCAAGCCCAAGGCGCTCTCCGGCGGCCAGCGCCAGCGCGTCGCCATGGGCCGCGCCATCGTGCGCGCGCCGAAGGCGTTCCTGTTCGACGAGCCGCTCTCCAACCTCGACGCGCGCCTGCGCGAGCAGATGCGCGCCGAGATCCGCAAGCTCCACGCCGGGTTGCGGACGACCTCGGTCTACGTGACGCACGATCAGGTCGAGGCAATGACGCTGGCCGACCGCATCGTCGTCATGCACGGCGGCCACATCCAGCAGGTCGGCTCGCCGCTCGAGCTCTACGACCGCCCGGCCAATCTCTTCGTCGCCGGCTTCATCGGCTCGCCGGGCATGAACTTCCTCGCCGGCAGCTGGCACGCGGGCACCGGCACCGTCCTGTTGCCGGACGGCACCACGCTGGCGCTCGCCCAGCCGGTGCAGCTGGCGGACGGCAGCCCCGTGACCGTCGGCATCCGGCCCGAGCACGTCGAGATCGACGAGAGCCCGCGCGGGCTTCGCGCGGCCGTCGAGCTGGTGGAGCCGACCGGGCACGGCATCATCCTGCACCTCCGGGTCCAGGACCAGCCGTTCAAGGCGCTGACGACCGACCGCCGCCACCTGACGCCACCGCCGTCGCTCATGCTCGTACTGCCGCCCGAGCGGCTGCACCTCTTCGATGCCGATAGCAACCGCGTCGACTGAGCAGCCAACACCGCGTGATCGGCGACCGATCCGCGCCCCCGGCAATGACACTCGGCCCGAATAGGACTATCTTCCCATCGAGAGAGGGAGGACGCAAGAATGGCCGGTTGGCGAATTCGCGGCGAATACATGGAGACCTGCAACTGCAGCTTCCTGTGCCCCTGCATCGGATCGAACCTGGCGGCGCGGCCGACGGAAGGCGACTGCAAGGCGGCGATCGCGCTCCGCATCGACGAGGGCGAGAAGGACGGGGTCAAGCTCGGCGGGCTCGCGTTCATCGTGCTGATGCGCGCGCCCGGGCCGATGGGGGACGGCAACATCAAGGTCGGCCTGATCGTCGACGAGAAAGCCGACGACGCACAGATGGCGGCCATCGGCGAGATCGCGTCGGGCGCCGCGGGCGGGCCGATGGCGGCCCTCGGCCCCCTGGTCGCCGAATTCGCCGGAGTCGAGAAACGGCCGATCACCTTCGAGATCGACGGGCTGAACCGCACGGTCAAGGCTGGCGAGCTGATCGACCAGTCCCTCGCGGGCGTCCCCAGCATCCCCCGGCAGGGCGAGCCGATCTACCTCGACAACACATTGCATCCGGTCGCGGCCAAGCTGGCCCTGGCCAAGGCGACCAACAGCCGGTTCCACGCCTTCGGCATCGACTGGGAGGACGCGAGCGGCACGCGGAACGGACATTTCGCGGCGTTCGCCTGGGAGGCCTGATGGCGCCGGCCGCCGGGCGTGGCGCCGGGCGCGGCCGGGCGCTGCGGAACGACCGCCTGGTCACGGCCGCCGGCCTGGTCGGTGTCGCGGTGCTCGCCTGGCTCTACCTCGGGAGCGCGGCCGGACGGATGAGTGCCGTCCCAGACTCCATGGGCTCCATGGACTCCATGCCCGGGATGGGCGATGCCGCCCTGCCCGCGGCGCCCTCGCCGGGGGTCGCCTTCGCGCTCACCTTCCTGATGTGGTCGGTGATGATGGTCGCCATGATGCTGCCGAGCGCCATGCCCGCGATGATGCTCTACGGCTCCATCGTCCGCCGGAACCACGCCGCCGGATCGGCCGCCCCGTCGACCTGGATCTTCGCCGCCGGATACCTCACCGTCTGGACGGGCTTCGCGCTGGCGGCGGCGAGCCTGCAGCTGGCGCTCGACGGCAGCGGCCTCCTGACGCCCGCGATGGCCTCGGCGAGCCCGTGGCTGACCGGTGGGTTGCTGGTCGCGGCCGGGGCCTACCAATGGCTTCCGCCCAAGGACGCCTGCCTGCAACGATGCCGCGAGCCCACGACCTTCTTCCTGATGCGCTGGCGTGGCGGCACGGCCGGCGCGTTCCGGATGGGCGCGGAGCATGGCCTCGCCTGCGTCGGGTGCTGCTGGGCGCTGATGCTGCTTCTCTTCGCGGCCGGGGTGATGAACCTCCTCTTGGTGGCGCTGCTGGCCGCGTACATCCTGGGGGAGAAGCTCCTCCCGAACGGACGCCTCGTCGGCCGCCTGGCCGGAGCCACCCTCGGCGCGGTCGGTATCGGCATGATCGTCCTCGGCGCCTGACCGTCGCCGCCGGTCAGAAGAAGGCCTGCAGCCCGGTGATCGCGCGCCCGAGGATCAGCGCGTGGACGTCGTGGGTGCCCTCGTAGGTGTTGACCGTCTCGAGGTTCACCATGTGGCGCATCACCTGGAACTCGTCGGAGATGCCGTTGCCGCCGTGCATGTCCCGCGCGAGCCGGGCGATCTCAAGCGCGCGCCCGCAGTTGCTGCGCTTGATGAGCGAGATCATCTCCGGCGCGGCATTGCCAGCATCGAGAAGCCGCCCGACGCGCAGGCTCGCCTGCAGGCCGAGCGCAATCTCCGTCAGCATGTTCGCGAGCTTCAGCTGGTAGAGCTGGGTCTGCGCCAGCGGCCTTCCGAACTGCCGACGGTCGAGCCCGTACTGCCGCGCAGCAGCGAGGCAGAACTCGGCCGCCCCGAGCACGCCCCAGCTGATGCCGTAGCGGGCGCGGTTCAGGCAGCCGAACGGCCCCTTCAACCCCTCGACGCCGGGGAGAAGCGCGTCCTCGCTGACCGCGACGTCCGCAAGCACGATCTCGCCGGTGATCGAGGCGCGCAGGCTGAGCTTGCCGCCAATCGTCGGCGCGGAGAGGCCGCGCGCGCCCTTCTCGAGCAGGAAGCCGCGAATTCGCCCGTCATGCGCCTCGGACTTCGCCCAGACGACGAAGACGTCGGCGATCGGGGCGTTCGAGATCCAGGTCTTCGCGCCGTTCAGCACGTAGCCGCTCGCGGTCTTCCTCGCGACGGTCTTCATGCCGCCGGGGTCGGAGCCGGCGTCCGGCTCGGTGAGGCCGAAGCAGCCGACGAGCGTGCCCGCCGCGAGGCCGGGCAGGTACGTCCGGCGCTGCGCCTCGCTGCCGTAGGCGTAGATCGGATACATGACGAGCGACGATTGCACGCTCATCATGCTGCGGTAGCCGGAATCGACCCGCTCGATCTCGCGCGCGATCAGGCCATAGCTGACGTAGGACGCGCCGAGCCCGCCGTATTCCTCCGGCACCGTGACGCCGAGGAGCCCCATCTCGCCCATCTCGCGAAAGATCGCCGGATCGGTGGCGCCGTCGCGGAACGCCGCGATGATCCGCGGCTGCAGCTTCTCCCGGGCGTAGGCTCGCGCGGCGTCGCGGAGCATCCGCTCGTCCTCAGTCAGCTGGTCCTCGAGCCGGAACGGGTCCTCCCAAGCGAAGTGGCCGAGATCGGGGGCGTCCTTGGGCTGCAGCGGCATGGGCGGTCTTCCTTCCGATCGAGGCGCGGGCCATTCCTGCACCTCGACCGGCACGCCGCAACCGCTTTTCAGAGCGCAACCTCCCGCGAACGCCGCCTCAGGCGTCGATGAACTCCGCCACGAAGCGCGATGCCGGGCGGCTGCGGATCTCCCTCGGCGTGCCGATCTGCTCGATGCGGCCCATGCTCATCACCACGACGAGGTCGGAGAGCTCCATCGCCTCGTCCTGGTCGTGGGTGACGAAGACGGTGGTGAGCCCGGTCTGGTCGTGGATCTCGCGCAGGCCGCCGCGCAGCTCCTTGCGGACGCGGGCGTCGAGCGCGCCGAAGGGCTCGTCGAGGAGCAGCATCCGGGGCTCGATGGCGAGCGCGCGGGCGAGCGCCACGCGCTGGCGCTGGCCGCCCGAGAGCTGCGCGGGATAGCGCCGCCCGATGTCCGGCAGCTGGATCAGCTGCAGGAGCTTGTTCACGCGACGGTCGATCTCGGGCCCGGTCGGCCGGGTGGCGCGCGGCCGCGCCCGGAGGCCATAGGCGACGTTCTCGAACACCGTCATGTGCTTGAAGAGCGCGTAGTGCTGGAAGACGAAGCCGGCGCGCCGCTCCTGCACGCTCATGCCGGTGGCGTCCTGGCCGTCGAACAGCACCCGCCCGGAGGTCGGGAACTCGAGCCCGCCCAGGATGCGCAGGAGCGTGGTCTTGCCCGAGCCCGACGGCCCGAGGAGCGCGATGAGCGCGCCCGACGGGATCGACAGGCTGACCGGGTGCAGCGCGGTGGTGGCACCGAACTCCTTGGCGAGCTCCTCGACTTCGATCTGCATGGCGGGAATTCCTTTGGACCGGGGGCTCAGCGGCGGCGCGTGGCGGCGAGAAGCTCGCCGTAGCGCCACTCGAGCGCCGACTTGGCGACGAGGGTGACGAGGCCGAGCGTCGCGAGCAGCGCGGCGAGCGTGAAGGCGGCGACCGGCAGATACTCGTTGTAGAACATCTCGATCATCAGCGGCATGGTGGTGGTCTCGCCGCGGATGCGGCCGGAGACGACCGCAACGGCGCCGAACTCGCCCATGGCGCGGGCGTTGCAGAGCAGCACGCCGTAAAGCAGCGCCCAGCGCACGTTCGGCAGCGTCACGGTGCGGAAGGTCCGCCAGCCCGAGGCGCCGAGGGTCAGCGCGGCCTCCTCCTCGGCGCGGCCCTGCTCCTCCATCACCGGGATCAGCTCGCGCGCGACGAAGGGGAAGGTCACGAACATCGTCGCGAGCACGATGCCGGGCACCGCGAAGATGATCGGCATCCCGTGCGCCACGAACCAGCCGCCGACCGCGCCATTGGCGCCGAAGAGCAGCACAAAGGCGAGGCCCGCGACCACCGGCGATACCGAGAACGGCAGGTCGATGAGCGTGATGAGGAACGCCTTGCCGCGGAAGTCGAACTTGGCGATCGCCCAGGCCGCGGCGAGGCCGAAGGCGGCGTTGAGCGGCACGGCCAAGACCGCGGTCAAGAGCGTGAGCCGGATCGCCGCCTGCGCGTCATGGTCGGAGAGCGATGCAAGCGCCATCGCCCACCCGTCCTGCACCGCCTCGCCGAAGACCGCGAGGAGCGGCGCGAAGAGCAGCACGGCGAGCAACGCGAGCGACAGCCCGATCAGGAACCGGCGAAACCACGGCGGCTCGGTCGTCACCCCGCGCGCGGTGCGGATGATCCCCGCCGCCGGGGTGAGGCCGGCACCCGTTCCGGCGAGGGGCCGCGGACGGCGCGCGGAGGCGAAGGTGGGCATGGGGGCGACCTCAGGCATTGCCGTACCTCCTGCGGGAAATGACCTGGACGAGGTTGATCGCCAGCAGCATCGCGAACGATACCGCCAGCATGGCGATGGCGATGGCGACCGCGCCGTCGTAGTTGAACTCCTCGAGCCGGATGACGATGAGGAGCGGCGCGATCTCGGTCACCTGCGGCAGGTTGCCGGCGATGAAGATGACCGAGCCGTACTCGCCGACGCCGCGGGCGAGCGCGAGCGCGAAGCCGGTCAGGAGTGCCGGCGACAGCGACGGCAGGATCACCCGCCAGAACGTGCGGATGCGGCCGGCGCCGAGGCTGGCGGACGCCTCCTCGAGCTCGGGCTCGAGCTCGTCGATGACCGGCTGGACGGTGCGTACCACGAACGGGAGGCCGACAAAGACCAGCGCGATCCAGATGCCGAGCTGGGTATAGGCGACCTTGACGCCCAGGTGCATCGCGATCGACCCGAGCGGCCCGTTCGGGGCGTAGAGTGCGGTCAGCGCGATGCCCGCCACCGCAGTCGGCAGCGCGAACGGCAGGTCGACGGCGGCGTCGACGAGCCGCCGGCCGACGAAGTCGTAGCGCGCCAGCACCCAGGCGAGCATCAGCCCGAGCACGAGGTTGAAGACAGCGGCGAGGAAGGCGACACGGAAGGAGAGCGCGAGCGCCCCCCAGACCCGCGGCGCGTCAATGTCGTGCCAGAGCGTCGGCAGGCCGATCTCGCCGCCGCGCATGAGCAGCGCGCCGATCGGCAGGATCACGACGACTGACAGGATCGCCATGGTGATGCCGAAGGCGAGCCCGAAGCCGGGCATCGCCGAGGGGTGGCGGAAGGCGGTGCGCATCGCGCGCCTCACTTCGCGGTATAGATCTGGTCGAAGATGCCGCCGTCGCCGAAGTGCTCGGGCTGCACCTTCGCCCAGCCGCCGAAGTCGGCAATGGTGGCGAGCTCGAGCTTCGGGAAGCGGCCGACGTCCGCCGGATCGGCCTTCGAGGTGTCCCAGGCGCGATAGAAGTTCTTGACCGCGATCGCCTGCGCCTCGGGGCTGTAGAGCCATTCGAGGTATGCCCTGGCCGCGGCCTTCTGCTCGTCGGAGTGGAGGTTGCCGTCGACGAGCGCGACAGTCGGCTCGGCGAGGATCGAGATCGACGGGTTGACCACTTCGAACTGGCCTTCTCCGAGTTCGCGCTCGGCGAGATAGGCCTCGTTCTCCCAGGCGAGGAGCACGTCGCCGATGCCGCGCTGGGCGAAGGTCGTCGTGGCACCGCGCGCGCCGGTGTCGAGCACCGGCACGTGCGCGAACAGCGCGTGCATGTAGTCCCGGATCTGGTCCTCGTTGCCGCCGAACTGCTTCTTGGCCCAGGCCCACGCTGCGAGATAGTTCCAGCGCGCACCGCCCGAGGTCTTCGGGTTCGGGGTGATGACCTGCACGTCGTCCTTCACCAGGTCGCCCCAGTCCTTGATGCCCTTCGGGTTGCCCGAGCGGACGAGGAAGACGATCGTCGAGGTGTAGGGGGCGGAGTTGTGCGGCAGCCTGGTCTGCCAGTCGGCCGGGATCTTGCCGGTCTTCTTCGCGATCGCGTCGACGTCGCTGGCGAGCGCCAGCGTCACCACCTGCGCGTCGAGCCCGTCGATCACCGCCCGCGCCTGCGCGCCGGAGCCGGCGTGCGACGACTTGATCTCGAGCGCCGCATGGCCTTCGGCCTGCCAGTGCGCGTTGAACGCGGCGTCATAGGCGCGGTAGAGCTCGCGGGTCGGGTCGTAGGAGACGTTGAGCAGCGTCTGCGCCGAGGCGGCGCCGGGCTCGAGCGCGAGGCCGAGCCCGAGGACGGCGAAGGCGACGCCGGCGAGCCAGCGTTTCACCACGCCCGGCGTGAGGCGCGCGGCCTCGCGCAGGCCCTCGTCGCGGCGTGCGGCGCGCAGTCCTTCGTCCCGATCCTCGCACGGCACCTGATGCGCCGCGCCGAGGATGTCGAAGACGGTGATCGTGCGGACCGGGGCGATCTGCCCCTGGTCGTGCGCCTTGCCGGTGAGAAGCCGGTCCATGGGACCTCCATCGCTTGTTTCACGCTAATGACGACAGAGTTTATCGAGATAATCAACAGAAAGTGGCCGAGTGGCAGCCGCGCGAAATCAGAGGGTTAACGGATCGTTAGGAGGAGATCGCCGTGTCGAGCAGCGGCAGCGGCAGGTCGTTGACCCGAATCAAGTCCTCGATGGTCATCGACTCGATGAGCAGCAGGTAGGCGGCGAAGACGTCGCCGAAGGCGCGGCGGATCTTGCAGGTCGCCTCGTCCTCGCAGTCCTCGCAACGCTGGTAGGCACCGCGCGAGAGGCACGGCAACGGCGCGATCGGGCCGTCGATCAGCCGCAGGACCGCGCCGAGGGTGACGGTCGCGGGATCCTTGATGAGCTGGTAGCCGCCGACCCGGCCCCGGCGGCTGCCGATGATGCCGCCGTTCTTGATGACGAGCAGGATGTGCTCGAGAAACCGCTTCGGCACGCCAGCCCGGGTCGCGATCTCCTCGATCGTCAGCGCCGATCCGCCGCGCGCCTTTTCCTCCGCGAGCGTCCCGAGCGCCTTCAGCGCATACTTCGCCTTTTGTGAGATCATGCTCCGTGGTTAGGCCGCGGACGGCCGCGATACAAGCTTATTGCACCGGGAGTTGAACGAAGATCTTCAGCGCAGCACCTGCGCCAGCCGGTCGAGCGCCCAGTCGATCTCGCTGCGCTCGATGACGAGCGGCGGCGACAGGCGGATGGTCTGGCCGTGCGTCTCCTTGGCGAGGATCCCGAGTTTGCGCAGCGCCTCGACCGCCGGTCGCGCCGGGCCGGCCTCGGCGTGGAGCTCGACGGCGAGCATCAGGCCGCGGCCGCGCACCTCGCGCACCCGGTTCGAGCGGATCGCGTGCAGGCCGTCGAGGAAGTAGCCGCCGAGCTCGGCCGAGCGCTCGACGAGGCCCTCCTCGACGATCACCTTGAGCGCGGCGCGGGCCACCGCGCAGGCGAGCGGGTTGCCGCCGAAGGTCGAGCCGTGCTGCCCGGGCTTCAGCACGCCGAGGACGTCCGAGTTCGACAGGACCGCCGACACCGGGTAGAAGCCGCCACCCAGCGCCTTGCCGATCAGCGTCACGTCGGCCTCGATGCCCTCGTGCGCCTCGGCGAGCAGCTTGCCGGTGCGGCCGAGCCCGGTCTGGATCTCGTCGAGGATGAGGGTGACGCCGCGGCGGGTGCAGATTTCGCGCACGCGGGGGAAGTAGCCGGCTGGCGGGATGATGACGCCGGCCTCGCCCTGGATCGGCTCGGCGAGAAAGGCGACGGTGTTGTCGGTGATCGCCGCCTCCATGGCGTCGGCGTCGCCGAACGGCACGACGACGAAGCCGGGCACGAAGGGGCCGAAGTTGCCGCGGGCGTCCTCGTCGGTCGAGAACGACACGACGCCGAGGGTGCGGCCGTGGAAGTTGTTGGCGCAGACGATGATCTCGGCGCGGTTCTCGGGCACCCCCTTCACCTCGTAGCCCCACTTGCGCACCGCCTTGATCGCCGTCTCCACCGCCTCGGCGCCGGAGTTCATCGGCAGGACCTTGTGCGAGTTGGTGAGGGCGGCGAGCTCCTCGTAGAAGCGGCCGAGCTGGTCGTTGCGGAAGGCGCGGCTGGTGAGCGTCAGCCGCTGCGCCTGGTCGATCATCGCGGCGAGGATCTTTGGGTGGCAGTGCCCTTGGTTGACCGCCGAATAGGCCGACAGGCAGTCGAGGTAGCGCCGCCCCTCGATGTCGGTGACCCAGACGCCCTTGCCTTCGGTCAGCACCACGTCGAGCGGCTTGTAGTTGGCGGCCCCGAGACGGGTCTCGAGATCGATGAGGTGAGCGGTGTCGAGCATGTCGGTCTCTCCGGGCATTGTCAGGCGGCGCTCACCGCGCCGGGCTTGCGGTCGAGCACGCGGCGGCCGAAGAGGCTCGCCACGAGCTCGGTGGCAACGACCGCGGTGCGGCCGCGGGCGTCGAGGAACGGGTTGAGCTCGACCACGTCCACCGAGCGGACGAGGCCGGAATCCGACAGCATCTCCATCACGAGATGCGCCTCCCTGTAGGTGGCGCCGCCGGGCACGACGGTGCCGGTGCCGGGGGCGACCTCGGGGTCGAGGAAGTCGACGTCGAAGCTCACGTGCAGCCAGACGCCGCGCTCGCGCCAGCGCGCCACCCGCTCGGCGAGGAGCGCCGAGACGCCACGCTCGTCGATCTGGCGCATGTCGACGACGTCGACCGCATCGGCGGTCAGCCGGCTGCGCTCGCCGGCATCGATCGAGCGCGCGCCGAAGACGTGCAGGTTCGCCGGCGGCACCGGGACGAGCGGCCGGTCGAGGATCGGCGCCAGCGCCGGCTCGCCCCTGAGGAACGCGAGCGCCATGCCGTGCAGGTTGCCGCTCGGCGAGGTCGCGGGCACGTTGTAGTCGGGGTGCGCGTCGAGCCAGAGGACGACGAGCTCCTGCCCCGCCGCCGCAGCAGCGCGGGCGACGCCGCTGATCGTGCCCATCGAGATCGAGTGATCGCCGCCGAGAAAGACCGGCACCGCGCCCGTCGCCGCCATTTCGTGGGCGCGCGCGTGCACCACGCGGGTCCAGCCGGTGACGCCGGTCAGGTTGACGCAGCGCGCGGCGTCCGCCGGCGCCATCGCCGGCATCGCGGGTGCGGCGTCATGCAGCGTGCCGTGATCCTGCACCCGGTGGCCGAGATCGGCGAGGACGCGGGTAAGCCCGGCGGTCCGGAGCGCATCCGGCCCCATGAGCGTGCCGCAGGAGGCGGCGCCGAGCTCGAGCGCGATCCCGAGGATGCCGATGTCGAGGCCGTCGGGGAGCGCCGTCTCGGTCGTGGCGGGCAGAGCGGTCTGGGTGTCGAGCACGAGGCCTCCGGGCGACGGGATTGGGGTTGCCACCGAAGATAGGCGTGCGGCCCGGTGGCGAACAGCTGGCAATCTGCCCGTTCCGGCAGCATGATTGCGCACTTCGGCAGGCAATTTGGCGAATCGGCAGGATGGCGCTTCTCGACGACACGGACCGGCGGCTGATCGGGCTTTTGAGCGCCAACGCCCGGCTGCCGAGCGCGACGCTGGCGCGGGCGCTCGCGGTGTCGCGCGGCACGGTGCAGAACCGGCTGGCGCGGCTGGAGGCCGAGGGGGTGATCCTCGGCTTCACCGTGCGGCTCGGCGGCGATGCCGGCGCGACCGGGGTGCGGGCGATGATGGCGATCGAGGTGCGCTCGTCCGACACCCGCGCGGTGGTGGCGGCGCTGCGGCGGATGCCCGAGGTGACGCGCGTCCATTCCACCAACGGGCGGTGGGATCTGGTGGCCGAGATCGCCGCGGCCGATCTCGCGAGCCTCGACCGGGTGCTGACCGCGATCCGCGCGCTGCGCGCAGTCGCCAACTCGGAGACGAGCATCCTGCTCGCGGAGCTGAAGTAGCGCGATCCGGGTTGCACCGGCCGGCCTCGCGGCAGATCTTTCCATAGAGGGAGGAGCCGATGCCGTCCACGCTGTTCGAGACCGCCGCGGGGTTCTGCGGCATCGCCTGGAGCGAGGCGGGCGTCACTCGCTTCGTCCTGCCCGTGCGCGACCCGGACGACGCCGCGCGCCGCCTGCGGCAGCGCGAGACGGCGGCGCCGACGCCTGCGGTCGCGGCGGCGATCGCGCGGGCGGCGCGCTACTTCAACGGCGAGCGGGTGGACTTCGCCGACGTGGCGCTCGATCTCGGCGCGCAGACCGAGTTCTGCCAGGCGGTCTATGCCGCGACGCGGCGGCTCGGCTGGGGCGTGACCACCACCTACGGCGCCTTGGCGCGCGCGGTGGGCGCCGGCCCGGAGGCGGCGCGGGACGTCGGTCAGGCGATGGCGCGGAACCCGGTGCCGCTCCTCATCCCGTGCCATCGGGTGCTCGCCGCCGGCGGCGCGCTCGGCGGCTTCTCGGCACCGGGCGGCGCGGCGACGAAGCAGCGCATGCTGGCGCTCGAAGGCGTCGAGCCGGCGCAGGGCTCACTCGCCTTGTGACGGCGGAGGGATCAGGGTCGACACCCTCGTATCGCACCCGAGATCAACCGGTTGCCCGCAGTCGGGCGCCTGCCGCGGGCTTGCGGGGCGCCCGGGGCTCGACTAGGACAAGGCCCGCGCACCGCCGAAGGGATCTCCGCGATGACCGAACCGCTCCGTATCGGCCTCGCCGGCCTCGGCACCGTCGGCGCCGGCGTGGTGCGGATCCTCCAGACGCATGCCGAGGCGATCGCGCTCCGCGCCGGGCGGCCGGTGACGATCACCGCGATCTCCGCCCGGTCGCGCCGGCGCGAGCGCGGCGTCGACCTCTCGGCCTACGCCTGGGAGGACGACCCGGTCGCGCTCGCCCGCCGCGAGGACGTCGACCTCGTCGTCGAGGCGATGGGCGGCGAGGACGGCCCGGCGCTCGCCACCGCCCGCGCCGCGCTCGACGGCGGCCGGCACCTCGTCACCGCCAACAAGGCGATGCTGGCCCGCCACGGCGCGGCACTCGCCGCCGCGGCGGAGGCGAAGGGGGTCGCGCTGCGCTTCGAGGCGGCGGTCGCCGGCGGCATTCCCGTCGTCAAGGCGCTGAGCGAGGGGCTGGCGGGCAACGCCATCACCCGCATCGTCGGCGTGCTGAACGGCACCTGCAACTACATCCTGACCCGGATGCAGGCCGAGGATCTGCCCTATCGGGTGGTGCTCGAGGCGGCGCAGCGGCTCGGCTATGCCGAGGCCGACCCGAGCTTCGACGTCGGCGGCATCGACGCGGCGCAGAAGCTCGCGCTCCTCGCTACCATCGCCTTCGGCTCGGTGGTCGAGGTCGAGGCGATGGTCGTCGAGGGCATCGAGCGGGTGAGCCTCGCCGACATCGAGCACGCGGCCGAGCTCGGCTACCGCATCAAGCTGCTCGGCGTGGCGCAGATGACCGGCTCCGGACTCGAGGCGCGGATGCAGCCCTGCCTGGTGCCGGCGGCGTCGCCCCTCGGCCAGCTCGACGGGGTGACCAACATGGTGGTGCTCGAGGGCGACTTCGTCGGCCGGATCGTGCTCTCCGGCCCCGGCGCCGGCGCGGGACCGACCGCGTCGGCGATTGTCGGCGACGTCATCGACGTGGCCCGTGGCCTCGTCGTCCCGGCGTTCGGCCGCCCGGCCGCGTGCCTCGCCGCGGCCCGGCCGGTCGCTGGCGAGGGCGCCTCCGCCGCCTACTACCTGCGCTTCCTGCTCGCCGACGCGCCGGGCGTCCTCGCCCGCGCCGCGGCCGCGCTCGGCGACGCCGGCATCTCGATCAACCGGATGCGGCAGGTCGAGCACGCGGGCGCCGAGGCCCCGGTCCTCATCGTCACCCACGACACCGGTCGCGGCCCGCTCGACACCGCGCTCGCCGCCGTCGCCCGGCTCGACGTCTGCCGCGAGGCGCCGGTGGCGCTCAGGATCGAGGAGCTCTGAGGCCCGTGGCGCCGACCCTCCGCCCGGCGCTCGCCCGTGACCTCGACGCGATCCAGGCGATCTACGCCCACCACGTCCTCCATGGCATCGCCACCTTCGAGGAGATGCCCCCCGACGCCGCCGAGATGGCGCGGCGGCACGCGGAGGTGGCCGCCCGCGGCCTGCCGTGGCTCGTCGCCGAGGAGGCCGGGCGGATCCTCGGCTACGCCTACGCAGCGCCCTATCGCGCCCGCTCGGCCTACCGCTTCGCGCTCGAGGACTCGGTCTACCTCGATCCGGCGGCGATGCGCCGCGGGATCGGGCGGCTGCTCCTCGACCGCCTCATCGCCGACGCCATGCGCACCGGCGCCCGCCAGCTCCTCGCGGTGATCGGCGACAGCGGCAACGCGGGCTCGATCGCGCTCCACGCGCGCGCGGGCTTCATCCACGTCGGTGTCCTGCACGCGGTCGGCTACAAGCACGGCCGCTGGGTCGACACCGTCCTCATGCAGCGCGCGCTCGGCGACGGCGACGGCCCGGTTGCGACCGGCTGAGCGCCCGCTGACGAGCCTTGCCGGCCGCGGCCACGATCGCCTAGAAGCGGGGCGACAGATCACCCCAGGAGACGCTCGATGTCCGACGACCAGATCTTCGCCGACCGCATGCTCTCGCTCGGCCTCGCCCGGGTGTCCGAGGCGGCGGCGATCGCCGCGGCGAAGCTCGTCGGGCAGGGCAACGAGAAGGCCGCCGACCAGGCCGCGGTCGACGCCATGCGCACGCAGCTCAACATGCTCGACATCAAGGGCGTGGTGGTGATCGGCGAGGGCGAGCGCGACGAGGCGCCGATGCTCTACATCGGCGAGGAGGTCGGCTCCGGCAACGGCCCGGGCGTCGACATCGCGCTCGACCCGCTCGAGGGCACGACGCTCTGCGCCAAGGACATGCCGAACTCGCTCGCGGTGATCGCCATGGGGCCGCGCGGCTCGATGCTGCACGCGCCCGACGTCTACATGGACAAGCTCGCCATCGGGCCCGGCTACCGCGAGAACGTCGTCAGCCTGGACATGAGCCCGCGCGAGCGGATCGAGGCGCTGGCCAAGGCCAAGGGCACCGCCGCTTCCGACATCATGGTCTGCGTGCTGGAGCGGCCGCGGCACGAGGCGATGATCGAGGAGATCCGCGCGACCGGCGCGCGCATCCGCCTCATCACCGACGGCGACGTCGCCGGCGTCATCCACTGCGCCGAGGCGGCGAAGACCGGCATCGACATGTACATGGGCTCGGGCGGCGCGCCGGAGGG
>JBDHSS010000038.1:0-15314 GCA_039808205.1 Paracoccaceae bacterium
CCGCCGAGCACCGCCATCGTCACCATCTCGATCGAGTGCATGAAGCCCGCGACGTCCGGGGTGATGAACTTGTTCTGCAGCGCGAGCAGCGACCCGGCGAGCGAGGCGTAGACCGCCGAGATCACGAAGGCCTGCAGCTTCAGCCGCGCGACGTCGATCCCGACGGTGCGCGCGGCGATCTCAGAGCCATGCAGCGCGCGGAACGCCCGGCCGGTGGGGCTGTCGTAGAGGTTGAGCGCGACCCAGGCGCCGAGCACCAGCACGAGGCCCGAGAACCAGTACCAGAACTGCGAGTTGGAGAGGTCGAGGCCCACGCCCTTGAGCGCGTCGCGAAACCCGAGATCCGGCACCTCGATTCCGTCGGGCCCCTTTGTCAGCCACGCCTCGTTGGCGAGCACCATGGCGACGAGGATGCCGAAGCCGAGGGTGGCGATCGCGAGGTAATGGCCGCGCAGCCGGAGGATCGGCCGCCCCACCAGCCAGGCGATGCCGCCCGAGAGGATCGCGCCCACGATCGCCGCGAGCCCCGGGTGCAGCCCCAGATGCGCCGGCAGCAGCGCGCAGGCATAGCCGCCGATGCCGGCAAAGCCCGCGTGCCCGAGGCTGACCTGACCGGCATAGCCGATCAGGATCACGAGCCCGGTCACGGCGAGTCCGTTGACGAAGATCAGCGAGCCGATGCGATAGTAGAAGCTCGACGGAAAGAAGAACGGCGAGACGATCACCAGGACCGCCAGGATCAGGAGCACGGCGCGTTTCGAGATCATGGTCACACCCGGTCCGTCGATGATTTGCCGAATATCCCGCGCGGCATGAAGAACAGTACGAGCAGGATCACGATGAACGCCGCGGCGTCCTTGTAGACCGACGAGAGATAGCCCGCGGTCAGCGCCTCGATGAGCCCGAGGAGCAGCCCGCCCACCAGCGCGCCGATCGGGTTGCCCATGCCGCCGAGCATCGCCGCGGCGAAGCCCTTGAGTGCGAGGCCGATGCCGACGTCGTAGCTCGTGTTGGTGATCGGCGTGACGAGGACCCCCGCCAGCGCGCCGATGCCGGCGGAAAGCGCGAACGAGAGCGTCATCACCCAGTTGGTGTTGATGCCGACGAGCTGGGCGGCGAGGCGGTTGTTCGAGGTGGCGAGCACCGCCTTGCCGGTGAGCGTCCTGGTGAAAAATGCCCAGAGCCCGGCGAAGACCGCGAGCGCGCCGCCGAGCACCCAGAGCGCCTGCGGCAGGATGGTGGCGCCGAGAAGCTGAATCGGCGCGTCGCCGGTGAACGCCGGAAACCGGTGCAGCTGCTTGTCGAAGACAACCTGCGCCACGCCGCGGATGAAGATCGAGGCGCCGATGGTGATGATGATGAGCGAGACGACCGGCGCGCCGCGGGCGGGCTCGATGGCGAGCTTGTTGAGGCCGACCCCGGCCGCCGCCGTCGCCGCGATCGCGATGAGTGCTGCGAGCGGGATCGGCAG
This sequence comes from Paracoccaceae bacterium, assembly GCA_039808205.1. Lineage (GTDB taxonomy): Bacteria > Pseudomonadota > Alphaproteobacteria > Rhodobacterales > Rhodobacteraceae > Amaricoccus. The sequence goes on from JBDHSS010000038.1 coordinate 1,472, forward strand.
CCCGGCCATGTTGGCGAAAACGGTTATCATGCCGCCGAGCATGACGAACTCGCCCTGCGCGAAGTTCACCACGTCGGAGGCGTTGTAGATGATGGTGAAGCCGAGCGCGACGAGCGCGTAGACCGCGCCGACCGTCAGTCCCGACAACAGGAATTGCATGAGTTCGGCCATGAGCGTCGACTCCAGCGAGAGGGCGCGGAAGGTTGGTTGGGTGGGTGGCTCACCCACCCTGTGCCGGCCGTAGGGTGGGTGATTCACCCACCCTCGGCGGGACCAGCTATTCGACGAGCGTCCAGTTGCCGCCCTTGATCTCGAGCATCCGGAAGGCGCTGAGGTCGAGCCCGAGGTGATCCTCCGGGCTCATCGTCACCACGCCGCCGGTGCCGACGAGGCCGCTGGTCTTCTCGATCTCGTCGCGGATCGCCGCGGGCTCCGCCGAGCCCGCGCGGGCGATCGCCTGGGTCAGGATCTGGAAGGCGTCGTAGGCGTGGCCGCCGAAGGTCGAGACCGGCTCCTTGTAGGTCGCGGTGAACTCCTGGGTGTAGGCCTCGACCACCGGCTTCTGCGGATCGCTGTCGGGCAGCAGGTCGGCGACGAGGAGCGCCGCGCCCGGCAGCCGCACGCCCTCGGCGGCATCGGCACCGGCGAGGTCGATGAAGCTCTTCGAGGCGACGCCGTGGCTCTGGTAGAGCGGCAGTCCGACGGCGAGCTGCCGGAAGTTGCGCGTCACGATCGACGGGCCCTGGCCGAAGCCCGCGTTCAGCACCGCCTGCACGCCGGCGGTGTTCTTGATGTTGGTGAGCTGCGGCGTCATGTCGGCGTCGCCCGGGCCGTAGCTCTCGTCGGCCAGCACCTCGATGCCATAGTTGCCGACGACGCCCAGGCACTGCTTGCGCATCGACGCCCCGAACCCGTCGGTGCCGGAGATCATGCCGATCTTGGTGATGCCGCGCGCCTTCATGTCCTCGAAGATCTTCTCGCAGGCCATGCGGTCGGTGTGCGGGGTCTTGAACACCCACTCCTTGACCGGATCGACGATCTCGACCGCGCCGGCGAGCGAGATGAACGGCACCTCCGCGTCCTCGGCGACCGGAATGATCGACATCGTCGTGCCGGTGGTGGTGCCGCCGATGATCGCGACGACCTCGTCGTCCTCGACGAGGCGGGTGGCGAAGGTGCGCGCCTTGTTCGGGTCGCCGCCGTCGTCGTAGAGCGTCAGCGCGATCTCCTCGCCGTTGATGCCGCCGGCGGCGTTCAGCTTGTCGACGAGCATCCGCAGCGTCTTCGCCTCCGGGTCGCCGAGGAAGGCGGCCGGGCCGGTCTCGGACAGCGTCGCGCCGATCCGGATCTCGGCCTGCGCCATCGTGGCGAGGCCGAGCGCGGCGAAGGTCGCCAGCGCAGTCATGGTCTTCATCGGGTATCCTCCCTTTGCGTTGTCGATCGTGCAGAATCGGGCCGCGACATGGGAATCGCCGCGCACGGCCTTGCTCGTGCCCCGGAGCGGGTGATGCCGGTCGAAGATCGCGCCATCGAGCTTCCTCCCCCTTCGTCGCTTTTATAATTGACTGTCCGGTCGGTTTATGCAACTGCTTTTTCGACGGTCGCGGGATGCGCTCGGGGACGCCGCGCCGGACCGTGGCAAGGGGGAGGATACCGGATGCCAGACGCCAATGCCCTTTCCGAGACGGTGCTCGTCTCGCTCGAGGCGGGGGTTCTCACCCTCACCCTCAACCGTCCCGATAAGCTGAACTCGCTCAACGAGGAGATGCACTTCGCGCTCCGGGCCGGCTTCCAGCGCGCCGCCGACGATCCGGCGGTCCGCGCGGTGTTGCTGACCGGCAACGGCCGCGGCTTCTGCGCCGGCGCCGATCTCGGCGACCGCGACCCGCGCAAGGAGCGGCCCGACCTCGCGGCGGTCCTCGAGCGGCTCTACAACCCGACGCTGCGCCTCATTCGCGCGCTCGACAAGCCGGTCGTCTGCGCGGTCAACGGCGTCGCCGCCGGGGCAGGGGCCAACATCGCGCTCGCCTGCGACATCGTGCTGGCGGCGCGCTCCGCGAAGTTCATCCAGGCCTTCGCGAAGATCGGCCTCATCCCCGACGCCGGCGGCAGCTGGACGCTGGCCCGCTCCCTTGGCGAGCCGCGCGCCAAGGCGCTCGCGCTCCTCGCCGAGCCGCTGCCGGCCGGGACCGCCGCCGACTGGGGCATGATCTGGAAGGCGGTCGACGACGCCGCCCTCGCGGACGAGGCCCGCGCGATCGCCGTGCGCCTCGCCGCCGGGCCGACGCGGGGCCTCGGCCTCGCCAAGCGCGCGATCCAGGCCGCCGCGACCAACGACCTCGATGCCCAGCTCGACCTCGAGCGCGACCTGCAGGGCGAGGCCGGGCGCACCGACGACTACGCCGAGGGCGTGATCGCCTTCCTCGAGAAGCGCGCGCCGGAGTTCGCCGGACGATGAGCACGACGAGCGTCCTTCGCGCCACCGAGCTCACCCCGCAGCAGCTCGCCGAGGCTTGCGCCGCAACGATGTGGGCCGACGACCCGGCGTCGCGCCACCTCGGAATGCGGATCGAGCACATCGCACCGGGCGAGGCGACGATCTCGATGGCGGTTGCCGACTTCATGCTCAACGGCCACGGCCTCGTGCACGGCGGCTACGTCTTCACGCTGGCCGACAGCGCCTTCGCCTTCGCCTGCAACGGCTACAACCAGCGCACCGTCGGCCACCAGGCGGCGATCACCTACGTCGCGCCGGGCCGGAACGGCGACCGCCTCACCGCCACCGCGCGCGAGGTGCATCGCGCCGGGCGCGGCGGCATTTATGACGTGACGGTGACGAACGACCGGGGCGAGACGATCGCGGAGTTCCGCGGCCACTCGCGCACGGTGAAGGGAACCCATCTGCCGGAGTGACCGGCGCCAAGCAACGTTTCGGGAGGAAGCCAAGCATGCCGACCGCCACCCTGTCCCGCGAGGGCCTGCACGCCATCGAGAACGCCTCGCGCGACGAGATCGCCGGGCTCCAGCTCGAGCGGATGAAATGGTCCGTGCGCCACGCCTACGAGAACTCGCCCTTCTACCGCAAGCGCTTTGACGAGCACGGCGTCCACCCGGACGACCTCGTGACCCTCGCCGACCTCGCGAAGTTCCCGTTCACGGTCAAGCAGGATCTCCGCGACACCTACCCCTTCGGCATGTTCGCCGTCCCGCGCGAGAAGCTCGTCCGCATCCACGGCTCCTCCGGCACCACCGGCAAGCCGACGGTCGTCGGCTACACCGCCAAGGACATCTCGACCTGGGCCGATCTCGCCGCCCGCTCGATTTATGCCTCGGGCGGCCGTCCCGGCGACATCGCCCACATCGCCTACGGCTACGGCCTCTTCACCGGCGGCCTCGGCGCCCACTATGGCGCCGAGCGGCTCGGCTGCACCGTGGTGCCGATCTCGGGAGGCATGACCGAGCGGCAGGTCACGCTGATCCAGGACTTCCGTCCGCGGATCATCATGGTCACGCCCTCCTACATGCTGTCGATCCAGGACGAGTTCCGCCGCCAGGGCCTCGATGCGCGCGAGAGCTCGCTCGAGGTCGGCATCTTTGGCGCCGAGCCGTGGACGAATGCCATGCGCGACGAGATCGAGCATGCCTTCGCCATGGACGCGGTCGACATCTACGGCCTCTCCGAGATCATGGGGCCGGGCGTCGCCAACGAGTGCGTCGAGGCCAAGGACGGGCTGCACATCTGGGAGGACCACTTCTACCCCGAGATCATCGACCCAGAGACCGGGGCCGTGCTGCCCGACGGCGAGATGGGCGAGCTCGTCTTCACCACCCTCACCAAGGAGGGGCTGCCGATGATCCGCTACCGCACCCGCGACCTCACCCGGCTCCTGCCCGGCACGGCGCGGTCGATGCGGCGGATGGAGAAGATCACCGGCCGCTCCGACGACATGATCATCCTGCGCGGCGTCAACGTCTTCCCGACCCAGATCGAGGAGCAGATCCTGAAGTGCGCCGGGCTCGCGCCGCACTTCCAGATCGAGCTGGTGCGCAAGGGCCGCATGGACGACATGATCGTCCACGTCGAGGCCGCCCCCGCCGCCGACGCCACGGAGGCGCGCGCGTCCTCGGCGAAGGAGCTTGCCCACCACATCAAGAGCGTGATCGGCGTCTCGACCCGGATCGAGGTGCACGATCCGAACGGCGTGCAGCGCTCCGACGGCAAGGCGAAGCGGGTGGTGGACAATCGGCCGAAGGCATGACTTGAGAAGAGCGAGCTGCCAGACCCCGTTCGGGGAGGGCCGGAAACGGCCCTCCCTTTTCGGCGTTCCGGGGGAAGCGGTGCAGACAGAGGACGAGTGATGGCACGCACGAGGGCGAGCGATTTCGAGGAGAAGCAGCACGGCCTGCTGCTGAGCGCGGCGGCGGTCTTTGCCGAGCAGGGAATGGAGAAGGCCTCGATGGCGCAGATCGCCAGCCACTCGGGGGTCTCGAAGGCCTTGCTCTACCACTACTATCCGAGCAAGGACGAGCTGATCTTCGCGATCATCCACACCCATCTCGTCGACCTCGAGGCGTCGGTGGCGGCAGCTGTCGACCCGGACCTCTCGCCCGAGGAGCAGCTGCGCGTGCTGATCGGCGTGGTGCTCGAGAAGTACCGCGGCGCTGACGACGCCCACAAGGTGCAGCTCGTCGGCAGCGCGACGCTACCCGAGGAGCAGCGCGAGCAGATCCGCGCCGTCGAGCGGCAGATCGTCCGGCACTTCGCGGCGGTGGTGCGCCGGATCCATCCCGGGCTCGACCGCCCGGAGCGGCCGCTTTTGACGCCGGTCACGATGTCGCTCTTCGGCATGATGAACTGGGTCTACATGTGGTTCCGCGACGGCGGGCTCATCACCCGCGAGGACTATGCGGACGTGGCGACGACGCTGATCCTCGAAGGGGTGAAGGCCGTTCGCTGACCCCCGACCGAGCTGCCGGCCGCACCTTCCCGGTTCCCGCGGAGGCGCTTGCGCCGCGGCCAACGCCGCGTGTAGTCTCGCGAAAACGCCCGGAACCGACCGGGCGACAACAAGGGGAGGATCGTGACGTGGCCAGCAAGCGGTGGAGTCTCGTGCTCGCCGGCGCGGTGGCGCTGGCGGCGGTGGGCGCCCAGGCGCAGGAGAAGCTGAAGATCGGCTTCCTGCCGGGGGTGGTCGACCCCTTCTATCAGGTGATGCAGGTCGGCGTGGAGAAGGCCGCCAAGGATCTCGGCGCCGAGGTCGTGACCCAGGTACCGCCGACCTGGGGGGTCGAGGCGCAGACCCCGATCCTCGACGCGATGGTCGCCCGCGGCGATCTCGACTACATCATCACCGCGCCCGTCGACAAGGACCAGATGGTCGGCCCGCTCAAGGCCGCCGCCGACGCCGGCATCAAGATCATCACCGTCGACACCTTCCTCGGCGACGGCGACTATGCGAACGGCCCGGTCACTTTCCCCTTGAGCTACATCGGCTCGGACAACGTCGAGGGCGGCCGCATCTCCGCCCGCGGCCTCGCCAAGGCCATCGGCGGCAAGGGGGCGGTCTACGTCAACTCCACCAACCCCAACGTCAGCTCGGTCGAGGGGCGCGAGAAGGGGTTCGCCGAGGTGATGGCCAAGGAGTTTCCCGACATCAAGGTCATCGGCCCCGACTACAATCTCGACGACCCGAACAAGGCGGCGCAGCAGACCCAGGCGGTGCTCGAGCGCGAGCCCGACCTCGCCGGCGTCTTCGGCACCAACGTGTTCTCGGCCCAGGGTGCGGGCACCGGCGTGCAGAACGCCGGCCTCGGCGGCCACGTCCAGGTCGTCGCCTACGATGCGACCCAGCTCGCCATCGAGCTGATGGACAAGGGCGTCGTCACCATGGTGCTGGCGCAGAAGCCGTTCGACATGGGCTACATGGCGGTCGAGTTCGCCGCCGCCGACGCCGCCGGGGTGACGAGCCTGCCGAAGCGCGTCGAGACCGGCTTCGCGATCATCGACAAGGACAACGTCAAGGATCCCGCGATCGCCCGCTTCATCTACCAGGTGCCGAAGTAGGCACCCGTCCCTCGCGGGAGCGGCGACCGCTCCCGCCCTTCGCGAAGACCGAGCCCGCCCAGTGACCGACATCGCCCCCGCCGCGCCGCCGCGGCCCGCGGCCGAGCGCTTCCTGCTCGCCTTCAGCCGCCTGTGGGCCTGGGCCTTCCTCGGGCTCATGGTGGTCTTCTTCGTGATCGCGGTGCCGCTCGCCTCCGGCGGCTCGGCCAGCTTCCTGACCCTGCGCAACTCGCAGAACATCCTCGTCGCGATCACGCCGATCGTGCTCCTCGGCCTCGGGCAGACCTTCGTCATCATCTCGGCCGGCATCGACCTCTCCGTCGGCTGGGTGATGAGCCTCGCCTCGGTCGCCTCGGCGCTCGCCATCCGCGCCGCCTTCAACGCCGGGCTGCCGCTCTTCCCCTCCGTCGTCGCAGGCTTCCTCGCCGCCGTCGCGATCGCCGCCCTCGTCGGCGCGGTCAATGGCGCGATCATCGCCAAGCTCAAGGTGCCGGCCTTCATCGTCACCCTCGGCACCTCGTTCATCGTCCGCGGCATCGCGCTCCTGATGAGCGAGAACACCACCGTCATCGGCCTGCCCGCCGGCGTACGCGCCTACGGCAACGAGGCGCTTCTCTACGTCATCCGCGGCGAGGGCGGCGGCATCTATTTCCTGCAGCCGCCCGAGGTCACGGGCGAGCTCCTGCGCCGGCTCGACCGCGTGCTGCCATATCCGGTGGTCGTCACCATCGTGGTGGTGGCGATCGCCATGTTCGTCCTGCGCAAGACCCAGTTCGGCCGCCACACCTATGCGATCGGCGGCAACCTTGAGGCCGCGGTGCGTACCGGCATCCCGGTCGATCGCCGGCTAATCGCGCTCTACATGCTGTCGGCCGTCACCGCGGGCATCGCCGGCTTTCTCTCGACGCTGCGCTTCACCGCTGGCTCGGCGGTGATCGGCGACCCGCTGCTTCTCTCCTCGATCGCCGCCGTCATCATCGGCGGCGTCAGCCTGTTCGGCGGCGCCGGCTCGATCATGGGCACGGTGATCGGGTCGCTCATCATCGCCGTTCTGACCACCGGCCTCGTCATGCTGAACGTCGATGCGTTCTGGCAGTTCATCGTCGTCGGCACCGTCGTCATCGTCGCCGTGCTGATCGACCAGTCGCGCGACCTGATCATCGGCCGCGGCCGGCGCGGAGCGCGGCGATGACCGTGCCCGTCCTCGCGGTCCGGGGCCTCGTCAAGCGCTTCGGCGGCCTGACCGCCGTCGACACCGTCAGCATCGAGGTGCACGCCGGCGAGGTCGTGGCACTCCTTGGCGACAATGGTGCCGGCAAGTCGACGCTCATCAAGTGCGTCTCCGGGGTCCACGTCCCCGACGCCGGCGAGATCCGCCTCGACGGCCGGCCGATCAGCTTCGCCGGCCCGATCGACGCGCGCCAGCACGGCATCGAGACGATCTACCAGGACCTCGCGCTCGCCAACAACCTCGACGTCCCCGCCAATATCTTCCTCGGCCGCGAGCTCAAGCGCCGCCACCTCGGCGGCCTCGTGCGCACGCTCGACGAGCGCCGGATGCTCGCCGCCTCGGATACGGCGCTCGACGCGCTCGACATCCGCTTTCCCTCGCTCACCCAGCCGATCGAGAGCCTCTCCGGCGGCCAGCGCCAGGCGGTCGCAATCGCCCGCGCGGTCTACTGGGAGGCGAAGCTGATGATCATGGACGAGCCGACCAACAACCTCGGCGTGCCCGAGCAGCGCAAGGTGCTCGAGCTCATCGCCCGCCTGCGCGACCAGGGGGTGCCTGTCATCCTCATCACCCACACTCTGCCGGACGTCTTCGCCGTCGCCGACCGCATCGTCGTCATGCACCGCGGCCGCAAGGTCGCCGAGCGGCGCGCGGCCGAGGTCTCGACGAACGAGCTCGTGCAGTACATGGTCGGCGCCCTCGACGATTTCCGCGCGGAGGCTGCGCCTTGAGCCCGCTGATCTGGACGACGCTCCCCTATCACCGCGCGTGGCTGCTCGACCAGGCGAGCGCGCTGTTCGACTTCTTCGAGCCCGCGAGCATCGACTCCGCCGGCGGCTTCTTCGTCCTCGACGACGCCGGCCGGCCGCTGCCGGGGGCGAAGCGCGAGCTTCACACCGCGACGCGGCTCGTCCACGCCTTCGCGATCGCGCGGCTCCTCGGGCGGCCCGGCGCCGAGCGCTTCATCGACCACGGCATGAGCTACCTCTGGATCGCCCACCGCGACGCCGCGCACGGCGGCTACGCCTGGGATGCTGGACAGGGGGGCGACACGACGAAGCAGGCCTACGGCCACGCCTTCGTGCTCCTCGCCGCGTCCTCGGCCAAGGTGGCGGGGCACCCGGACGCCGACCGCCTGCTGGCCGACGTCTCCGAGGTGATCCGCGCGCGCTTCTGGGAGGAGGCGCACGGTGCCATGGCCGAGGAGTTCGCCGCCGACTGGAGCCCGTTCTCGGCCTATCGCGGCCAGAACTCCAACATGCACATGACCGAGGCGCTGATGGCCGCGTTCGAGGCGACCGGCGAGGCCGGCTACCTCACCATGGCCGAGCGCATCGCCACGCGCGTCATCGCGATGGGTGCCGCCGAGCACGGCTGGCGCGTCGTCGAGCATTTTGACGCCGCCTGGCGCCCCGATCGCGCCTATGCCAACGGCGACGTGTTCCGCCCCTACGGCACCACGCCCGGCCACTCGCTCGAATGGACGCGGCTCCTGCTGCAGCTCTGGCAGCTCGGCGAGCGGCGGCTCGAATGGCTGCCCGACGCCGCGGAGGCGCTCTTCCTGCGCGCCACCACCGACGCCTGGGATCCGCGCGGCGGCTTCGTCTACACCCTCGACTGGGACGGCAAGCCGCGCCTGCGCAACCGATTGTGGTGGCCCGCCGCCGAGGGCATCGGCGCGAGCGCGTTCTTGAACGCGCTCCGCCCCGCGCCGGAGCACGAGGCCTGGTATCGCCGGATCTGGGACTTCGTCGCCACCGACCTCATCGACCGCGAGCACGGCGGCTGGTTCACCGAGCCGCCAGGCGACGACGTGCCGCCGCTCAACGTCGGCAAGCCCGACCTCTACCACGCGCTGCAGGCCTGCCTGATCCCGCTCCTGCCGGCCACCGGCTCGGTCACGCGCGGGCTCATCGAGCGGAAGCTGTAACGAAAGGACACGGGCACGCCAGGGGGACCTCCGCAGTCCACCCGAACGGCATGAGAATCACTCCGGCACCCTGGAGGCCGGATTCAATTCACGCGGGAAGCGCAAGGCGCAGCCTCACCCCCCGAAGAAGCCGCTGTCGAACGGCACCGTTACCGCGCCGCCGCCCGCGTCCACGAGGGTCGCCGCGCCATCCGCGAGCGTCACTGCCGCGACCTCGCGCCAGCCGGTGGGGCAGGGGATGGCGCCCAGCGCGTAGCGCACCACCACCGCGCCGCCGAGCGGGATTGCGGTGCGATAGCCATGCTCGGAAAGCGCGTTCGCCGTTGCCGAGACGCGCGGCCCGTCGCCGAAGTGCGTGGTGCCCTCCTCGATGCCGAGCACCGCGCGGTGCCGCGACGACCAGGGCGGGTAGCGCCGCCCGCCGTTGCTCATCCAGAGCGAGGTCTGGCACAGCATCCGCGCATCCTTCACCGCGAAGAACACGAAGCCGTCCGCCGCCGCCACCGCCGCCGACCACCCGAGCGTCGCCTCCGGCGGATCGAAGAGCGTGAGGAAATCCTCGTGGCCGTCCGCCCATGGGTACCCGCGCAGATCCTGCCAGCCGCCGCTTGCCAGCGCGACGCCCGCAAGGTCGTCGAACCGCTGCGGATAGGCGAGAAGCGAGCGGCCGCGCGCCGGATCGCTCTCCTGCGGCGTCGCCGGTGTCGCGCCGAAATCCTTCGGCGAGAACGAGAGCCGCGCGCCGCCTGGCACATGGATCATCGCGTGGTGCGAGATCGACGTGGCGCCCAGGCCGCCCAGGAGCGCGTGGCGCTGGTAGACGACCGGATGCCCGGGGCGCAGCGTCACCTCCTTGGTGAGGACCGCGCCCGCCACCGTCTGCGCCAGCTCGAAGCGTCCGGTGCGGCTGCCGTCGCGGCCGACGTCGAGCCCGAGCCGCTGCCAATCGCCGTTCGCCGGCCAGCCGTGCGTGGCGACGTCGGGGTCGTCGCTGCGGCCGAACGGCGCGCAGAAGAAATCGCCCTCGAGCACCCCCAGGTGCGGCGCCGCGTCCGGCGGCACCTCCTTCGGCTGGCCGACCCACGGCGCGCGGTGCAGCGGCATCAGCCGCCGGCCGCCGCGCTCGATCGTCAGTCCCTCGAGCATGCCGCCGCGTGCGGTGACGCCGACGGAGATGCCCTCGACCGCCACTCGATACACGCTCGGTCCCCCTTGATCGCCGGTCCGCCGGCCGACCCTGCGATCTGAACAACACTTTCGGCTCGAAGGCGAGCGTCGTCGGCCCGCCGCTTTTCGCGCCGCGCAACCCGATCGGATGCCGTCGGAACTCTCGACATCCCGGCGAAGTGGCGTAGAATCGCCGTCGACGCATTCCCCCGGAGCAATGGATGACCCTGACCGCCACCTCCTACGTACCGTCACGCCCGCAGGTCCGCCGCATCAGCGCCGACGACGTCTATGCCGCGCTCGGGCAGGGGTGGGCCGACTTCAAGGCGGCGCCGCAGTTCGGCCTGTTTTTCGGCGGAGGCTATGCGCTCGTCGGAATGGCGATCTGGCTGCAGCTCTGGGCGATCGAGCGGTCGCTCTGGATCATCCCGTTCGCGCTGGCGTTTCCGCTGATCGGCCCGTTCGTCGCAATCGGCCTCTACGAGGTCAGCCGGCGGCGCGAGACCGGCGAGCCGCTCGCCTGGCGCGAGATCCTCGGCGTGGTCTGGAACGAGCGCAACCGGCAGATCCCGTCGATCGCCTTCATCGTGCTCGCGGGCTTCCTGCTCTGGATGTGGACGGCGAGCATGCTGGTCATGCTGTTCTTCGGCCGCATGAGCCCGACGACCTATTCGGACGTCGACGGGCTGCTCGCCTCGGGCCAGGGCGTGGCGCTCCTCGTGGTCGGCGCGCTGATCGGCGGCGCGATCGCGTTCGTGCTGTTCGCGCTGACCGCGGTGTCGCTGCCGCTGCTCCTCGACCGCGATGTCGACTACGTGACGGCGATGATGGCGAGTATCGAGGCGGTGCGGACGAACCTGCAGCCGATGCTGCACTGGGCGTGGATCGTCGCGGCGAGCCTCTTCGTGGCGATGCTGCCGCTCTTTCTCGGGCTCGTCGTCGTGCTGCCGGTGCTCGGGCACGCGACCTGGCACCTCTACCGGCGGGTGATCGAGCCGGCCTGAGCGCGACGACGGGCCCCGCCGCTGGCGGCGAGGCCCGCGTCGGATCAGGCGGTAGCCAGCGCCGCGGGCTGCGGCGCGGCAGCGCGCGGCGCCTCGCCCTTGGCCTTGCCGAGCGGGTCGTCCTGGCGCTGCACCGAGCCCTCGAAGTGGGCGCCGCTCTCGATGGCGATCGTCTTGTGCACGATGTCGCCCTCGCAGCGGGCCGACGCGCTCAGCCGGACCTTGAGCCCGCGCAGGCGCCCGACGACGCGGCCGTGTACCACCACCTCCTCGGCGATCACCTCGCCCTTGACGGTGGCGCTTTCGCCGACGATCAGCGTCTGGGCGCGCACGTCGCCCTCGACGATGCCCTCGACCTGGATGTCGCCGCTCGAGCGGACGTTGCCCTGGATGGTGAGGTCCGAGGACAGGACCGACGCGGCCGGCTTGGGCTTGGCCGGCGCGGCGCTCGGGATCGGCGGGGTCGCGGGGCGATCGAGCGGCACCACCGGCTCAGGCACGAACGGTGCCGCTGCCCGCGGCTCCTCGGGCTTGGGCTTAGAAAACATCCTTTGTGGCCTCCAAATAGGTCATCGGATTCACGGGCTGCCCGTTGGCCCGAACCTCGTAGTGGAGGTGCGAGCCGGTACTACGCCCGGTTGAACCCATATCACCTATTTGCACGCCACGCGATACCTGTTGTCCCACCTTGACGCGAACCCTGCTCTGGTGGGCATAGACGGTCTCGAAACCGAATTCGTGCTGGATCCGCACGACGTTGCCATAGCCGCTCTCCGGCCCGGCGGCGACGACGACGCCGTCGGCGGTTGCGAAGATCGGCGTGCCGCGCGGCGCCGCCAGATCAACCCCCGCGTGCATCCGCCGCCCGGCGCCCTTCGGGTCGTGCCGGTAGCCGAAGCCGCTGGTGAAGCGGAAATCGTTGTGCAGCGGCATGGTGACCGGCAGCTTGTCGACCGCGATCCGCATCAGGTTCATGCGATCGAGGTTCAGCATCAGCTGGTCGAAGCGCGAGCTGGTGGCGGCGTCGTCGAACGAGCGGGTGCTGACGGAGACCCGCTCGAGCGGGCCGCCCTCGCCGGAGTAGTTGGCGCGCACCGTCGCCATCAGGCCGGCGACGTCGATGCCGGTGTTCTTCAGGATCTTGTCGAGCGGCGCGAAGGACATCGCCACCGCCTGCTCGAGCTGGTCGACCATCTCGTCCTGACGCTGGCCGTTCACCCGCTCGCGCAGCTCGAGGTCGGCGATCTGCTGGCTCAGCGCGTCGCGATCCCGAGCAGCAGCGTCGCGCGCCTCGACCGCGTCCGACAGCGCCGCCGAGATCGTGGCGAGCGTCTGGCTCAGGTCGGTGCCGGAGCTGCCGGCGCTCAGCGTCGCGTTGACTGCCTTGACCTCGGCGAGCAGCTTGTCGTTGGCGCTCGCCACCGCGTCGCGCTGCGCCACCGCGTCGGCCAGCCGCTGCCGCATCAGGTCGAGCGCCGTCGACAGCTCGCGACGCTTCTCGACCGATTGCAGGATCGCGGTCTGCTGCCGGCTGATCTGCTGCATCGCGACCTGGAACCGCTCCTGCGCCGAGCGCGCCTCGGCGGCGCGCTGGTCGCGCTCGGCGCCAAGCGCGTCAAGCCGCTCCTCGTAGGCGGATTGCAGCACCACCTGCGGGGTGAAGGCATGATCCGGGCCGATCGCCTCGATCGCCAGCGTCGCGGTGACGACGGCGATCCAGCCGACCACCGCCGAGAAGGCGACGCCCGAGCAGAGCTGGACCAGCGGCGTGAAGCGGAGGTAGTGCGTGGCGTCGGCGGTCTGGATGAACAGCCGCTTCTCCGGAATGGCCCGCGCAAGCGTGCCGTTGACCCGTCGCCGAAAACCGCCCACCCGTACACCCCCGGTTGTTCCAGTGCGGGCGCCCCAGCCCCTCGTTCAAGCGATCTGGATAAGAATCTTCCGTTCCGGTTGCAACGCACCATGGCGCGGGGGCCGCGGAGTTCGGCGGATATTCGCCGAAATGCAACCTGTGGGTGATTAATAGCGATTGGGCACCAGATTAGGGGACTGGGTGCAAGGCACTGGGTACGTTGGTTAACAACGCGTGCTGCGCTGCAGCGACAGTCAGGATCGTTCGGACCGGCGTGGATCGGGCACTCGCTGTCCGCCAAGTGGCTTCTTGATCCGTTGATCGGAGCAGTCGTGCGCCCGAGCGCCGGACGCAGCCGCATCGCGCCTCCGGCGGAGTATTATCGCCAAGAAGATCGGCGGGCGCGCCCGACCGCTGCGACGGCGGCGCCGCGATCGTCGGTTGACACCGGCCAGCGCCGCGGCTATGGCCGGCGTCGAAATTCGCAGATCGAACGGACGCAAACGACAATGGCAAATTCGCCGTCATCCAAGAAGCGCGCGCTGCAGGCCGAGCGCCGCGCAGACATCAACAAGGCGCGCCGCTCGCGGATGCG
>JBDHSS010000039.1:0-15299 GCA_039808205.1 Paracoccaceae bacterium
TCGATCGCCTCGGCGCGCAGCGTCTCGTCAGCGATGTCGATGCCGTAGGCGTCGCAGTATCCGCGGATCATCGCCAGGAAATTGTCCTGATTGCAGGCGTGGAAGCCGAGCCAGAGGCCGAAGCGGTCGCTGAGCGACACCTTCTCCTCGACGGCCTCGCTCGGGTTCACCCCGGTCTGCCGCTCGTTCTCGATCATGTCGCGCGGCATCAGGTGGCGCCGGTTCGAGGTCGCGTAGAGCACGACGTTGTCGGGTCGCCCCTCGATGCCGCCGTCGAGCACCGCCTTCAGGCTCTTGTAGTGGCTGTCGTCCTTGTCGAACGACAGATCGTCGCAGAAGAGCAGGAACCGGAAGGCCGACGGGCGCAGCAGCGCGAGGAGCCGTCCGATCGACGGCAGATCCTCGCGGTGCAGCTCGACGAGCTTCAGCCGGCCGCCGACCTCGCGCGCGGCCTCGGCGTGCGCCGCCTTGACCAGGCTCGACTTGCCCATGCCGCGCGCGCCCCAGAGCAGCACGTTGTTGGCCGGGAACCCTTGCGCGAACTGCCGGGTGTTGGCGAGGAGCGTGTCGCGGGCGCGGTCGACGCCGACGAGAAGGCCGATGTCGACGCGCGCCACGTGCGCCACCGGCTCGAGCCGGTCGGGGCCGGTCGCCCACGCGAACGCATCGGCGGCGCCCAGATCGGGCGCGGGCTGCGGCGGCGGGCTCATGCGCTCGAGCGCGTCGACGATGCGGCGCAGGGACTTCTTCATCGGCTCACGCGTTGTCGGAGGTCTCGGGATCCTCGACCCAGAGCCCCTGAGCCTTGAGCTCGGCCTCGTGCTTGCGCTCGAAGAAGCGGACGAGCACGATCGAGATCTCGTAGAGCGGATAGATCGCCGCGAACAGGATCAGCTGCGACATGACGTCGGGGCCCGGCGTCACGAAGGCCGCGACCACGAGCAGGCCGACGAGCGCGTAGCGGCGGAACGAGGCGAGCCCCTTCGAGGTGACGAGCCCGGCGAGCCCCATCAGCGTCAGCGCCACCGGCAGCTGGAAGCAGAGGCCGAACGCCACCATGAACTTCATCGTCAGCGACAGGTATTCGTTGATGGTGCCGAGGAACTGGATCGTGACGTCCTGCCCCTCGATCGGGCCGGAACCGAATTGCTGGAAGCCGAGGAAGAAGTCGTAGACCAGCGGCAGGAGCCCGTAGAAGGCAAAAGCGCAGCCGAGCACGAACAGGATCGGCGAGGCGATCAGGAACGGCAGGAACGCGCGCTTCTCCTGCCTGTAGAGGCCGGGTGCCACGAAGCGCCACAGCTGGTAGCTGATGATCGGGAAGGCGAGGATGAAGCCGCCGAAGACCGATATGCGGATCTGGGTGAAGAAGCCCTGCTGCAGCCCGGTGTAGATCAGCTCGGGCTTCTGGCCGTGCTCGACGAGCAGCCGCGCCAGCGGCGCCGCGAGGAAGTTGAAGATCGGCCCGGCGACGGCGAAGGCCGCGATCATCGCCACCGAGAACGCGATCAGGCAGTTGATGAGCCGGGTGCGCAACTCGGCCAGATGCTCGATCAGCGGGGCTGTCGAGTCGTCGATGTCCTTGTCGTCCTTCATCCCTCGGCGGCCCGCTTCGGCTCGGGCTCGGGGACGGCGGCCAGATCGGTCTCGCCGCCGAGCGTCGAGCCGGAGGCCGGCTGCGCCGCCGTTTCATCCGGCTCCTTCGCCACGGTCTCGGCGAGCGGCCGCATCGGCTGGCTGGCGAACTTGCGCGCCGACTCGGTCGCGGAGTTCAGCGTCTGGTCGATCGAGCGCAGGCTCTTCGACACCTCGCTCATGCCGGACTCGTTCGCCGCCTGCTCGAGCGAGCGCTGGAACTCGCGCGCCATCGCGCGCGCCTTGCCGGTGAAGTTGCCGATCGTGCGAAAGAGCGCCGGCAGATCCTTCGGACCGACGACGATGAGCGCAACGACACCGATCAGGAAAAGCTCGCCCCAGCCGATGTCAAACATGACGGGTCAGACTTTGTCCTTCTCGGGCGTGATGTCGCGCGCATGCTCGGCCGCGGCCGCCTGCTGGGCGCTCTCGATCTCCGCCTTGCCTTCGTTCAGGCCCCGCTTGAAGCTGGTGATGCCCTTTCCGACCTCGCCCATCAGCCCCGCGACCTTGCCGCGGCCGAAAAGGACGAGCACGACGATCGCCACGAGGAGCAGACCGCCGGGTCCGATGTTGTTCAACATGTCGCGTCTCCTGCCCGCCGCGCGGACCGGACGCCCGCGCCGCACATGGCCATGGTACATATGGCCACGGGGCGCGGGATTCAAACCCCAAACCGACGCCGGGGATCAATTCGCACGTGAGCCAGGGCGCGGGCGCCGGCGGGCGGCGGGGTTCAGCCGACGTGATAGAGCGTGTCGAACAGCCGCGGATCGAAGCTCTTCTGCCGGAAGGTCTCGCCCATGGTCAGGATCGACACCGCGTCGTGGCTGTGCAGCGATTCCTGGTGGCTCGCCACCACGCGGAAGTCGCCGATCCGCGCGTCGCCGTCGAGGCTCTGGCAGAGCAGCCGCACCGCGTCCTCGACGAAGATCGGGTTGGCGCCGTTGAGCTCGGCGAAAGCCTGCTCGTCCTCGCGCTTCACCATCACCTGGGTCTCGGTCGGGATCGCCGCATTGCAGAGCGCGACCAGATCCTCGAACCACAGTACCTCGTCGCCGACCAGCTCGACCGACACCCGCGCCACCGAGCGCTGCGAGTGCGGCGTGGCAATCTGGTTGCGCAGCCGCCGCGCGTGCTCGGAAAGCTCGAGCGAGCACGGGCAGGTCGACGAATAGACGTAGTCGATGTGAATGATCTTCTGGCGTGAGGTGGCAGTCTTGGCCATCTCGAGCGCGACGTTGTAATACTGGTAGCCCTCGAGCCCGCTCCGGAGCGAGCGCTTCTTCATCGGATAGCTGAAGCGCATCATGATGCGTGCGTCGTAGCTGTCGAGATCGCGCAGATAGCCGTCGAGCACCGCGTCGATCACCTCGAACGAGAACTGGGTCTCGGCGTGGCGATAGAACGACCGCATGATGCGGCTCATGTTGATGCCCTTCTTGTCCGCCTCGAGCGAGACGGAGCCGGTCACCGAGGTCTCGAGCTGCACCTCGCCGCCCTCGCGGGTGCGGAACCGGATCGGCAGGCGGAAGTTCGAGATGCCGACGTGCTGGATGCCGGTCTTGGCGCCCTTGATGAGGCTGTCGGGGCCGTTCTGCAGATCGGGCAGGGTGTCGAGATAGGCCGGATCGACGGCGAAGCCCTGCGGATAGCTGCGCTCGAAGGCCGGGTAGGCGCCCTCGCGCGTGCGGCTGAGGATCGAGCGCAGGTCATGGACGTCGACCTCCGGGGCCTCATCGCCGGCCCAGCGCAGCAGCGTCCGGGCGGCCGCCTCGGCCTCGGCCCGGCTCGGCCGATCCTCCGAACTGTGCGCACCGCCGATTTCCATCGCCGGGGTGTACATGTTCATGACGTCCTTCCTCCTCACCCAGTCGCCGGCCGGCTATTTGGTCGTTCCCGCCCCAAAAGGGAAGGGCAGGACCGTACCGCCGAGCCAAAGGCCCTCTTCAACAACCCAAAATGGAAAAACGGGAAAAAATCAATCGCCCTGCGCCGGGAAGGTTTATTTTAACCATTCACCGCAGCAAGCGCGCTGTTCAGGTCAGCCAACAGGTCCGCCGGGTCCTCCAGCCCTACCGACAGGCGGACGAGACCGTCACCGATGCCGAGCGCAGCCCGCCGCTCGGGGCTCAGGCGCTGGTGCGTCGTGGTCGCCGGGTGGGTGACGATGCTGCGGGCGTCGCCGAGGTTGTTCGAGATCAGGCAGATCTTCAGCGCATCGAGAAAGCGGAACGCCGCCGGCTTGCCGCCGCGAAGCTCCAGCGACAGCATGGTGCCGCCGGTCTCCATCTGCCGCGCGGAAAGGGCGGCCTGCGGGTGGCTGGCGAGGCCGGGGTAGATCACCCGCTCCAGCGCCGGGTGGCCGTCGAGGCCGGCGGCGAGCGTCGCGGCGGTTGCCGCCTGCGCCCGGCAGCGCAGGTCGAGGGTCTCGAGCCCCTTCAGCATCACCCACGCGGTGAACGGGCTCATCGCCCCGCCGGTGTGCTTCATGAACGTCTCGAGCGGGCCGCGCACGAAGTCACGGGCGCCAAGCACGATGCCGCCGAGGCAGCGGCCCTGGCCGTCGATGTGCTTGGTGGCGGAATAGATCACCACGTCGGCGCCGAGCTTAAGGCAGCGCTGGAAGACCGGGGTGGCGAAGACGTTGTCGACCACCACCTGGGCGCCGACCGCGTGCGCGAGGCGCGCGACGCCGGCGATATCGATCACCTCGAGCGTCGGGTTCGAGATCGATTCGAGGAAGACGAGCCGGGTGTCCGGCCGCAGCGCCGCCTGCCACGCGGCGAGGTCGGTGCCGTCGACGAGGCTGACCTCGACGCCGAAGCGCGGCAGCAGCGTCTCGACGATGAAGAGGCACGAGCCGAAGAGCGCCCGCGCGGCGACGACGTGGTCGCCAGCCGCGAGCATGGCGAAGACCGCGCCGTGCACCGCGGCCATGCCGGACGCCGTGGCGAAGGCGTCCTCGGCGCCTTCGAGTCCGGCCATCCGCTCCTCGAACATCCGCACCGTCGGATTGCCGTAGCGGGCGTAGATGAACTCGTCGGGCCCCGAGGCGATAAAGCGGCCCTCGGCGGTCTCGGCGTCGGGATAGACGAAGCCCTGGGTCAGGAAGATCGCCTCGGAGACCTCGCCGTAAGCGCTGCGCCGCGTGCCGCCGTGCACCAGACGGGTCCGCGGACCCCATTCCTCGCTCATCCCCGCGCGCGCCCCCCGGCGATGTCCCGGCCCCCGACGCGGCACGCTGCCGGCCGTGGCCTCTCCCGAGGCCCTATCGGCTCGCGACCGAGCGGTCAACGGACGCGCTCGCGGAATGCCAGCGTCGGGACCGCACTGTCGCCCGGCGGCCACCGTCGCGGGCGCTGCGGCCATCAATCCGGCTTGATCCGCCGCGCGGCTGCGCCATGTTGGCCGGCAAGCACTGCAACCTGGACGGACGGACCATGCCATCTCCGATTGAGCTTCACTTCTGGCCGACGCCGAACGGCTTCAAGATCGCCGTCGCGCTGCACGAGATGGGGCTGCCCTATACGCTGAAGCTCGTGAACATCGGCCGCGGCGAGCAGTTCCGGCCGGAGTTCCTGAAGATCTCGCCGAACAACCGGATGCCGGCGATCGTCGACCCGGACGGCCCCGACGGCAAGCCGATCTCGGTCTTCGAATCGGGCGCGATCCTGCAGTACCTCGGGCGCAAGACCGGCCGTTTCTACGGTCACGACGAGCGCAGCCGCGTCGCGGTCGAGGAGTGGCTCTTCTGGCAGGTCGGCGGCGTCGGCCCGATGGCCGGGCAGGCCAACCACTTCCTGATCTATGCCCCGAGCATGGAACCGCCGAACGAGTTGCCCTACGCGCAGAACCGTTACCGCAGCGAGGTGGCGCGTCTCTATGGCGTCCTCGACAAGCGACTCGCCGACCGCGAGTTCGTCGCGGGCGACTACTCGATCGCCGACATGGCGATCTGGCCGTGGGCGCGGCGCTGGGAGAGCCAGCAGCAGGACATCGCCCGTTTCCCGCGCATGGCGGCCTGGCTCGACCGCATCGCGGCGCGGCCGGCGGTGCAGGCGGCGCTCAAGGTCGGCGAGGAGAGCCGCAGCGACCTGCAGAGCGACCGCGAGGCGCAGAAGATCCTGTTCGGGCAAAGCGTGGCGCGCTGACCGCGCGGCACGGGTGTCCGGCCCCGCCTTCGCCTCCGGCGGGAGTATTTTCGCCAACGAAGAAGCCGGGCGCGGGAATGGCTGCGCGGGGTCGCGCCGCGGTTGGGCGCGTGCTAAGGGCGGGGGGTCGCGGCGGCGCGGCGCGGTTTGGCCAGAGGAGCGCGGATGGCGACGGGCGGCTTTCCCTCGGATGCGGAGATGGCGCGCCTGACGGCGCGGATGCTGCTCGAGATCAGGGCGGTGAACTTCCGCCGCGACGAGCCGTACAAGTTCACCTCGGGGCTCGCCTCGCCGGTCTACATCGACTGCCGCAAGCTGATCTCGTTCCCGCAGGTGCGGGCGACGCTAATGGACTTCGCCGTGGCCAAGATTCTGCGCGAGGCGGGCTTCGCGCGCTTCGACGCGGTGGCGGGCGGCGAGACCGCGGGCATCCCGTTCGCGGCCTGGATCGCCGAGCGCATGGCGCTGCCGATGCTCTACGTGCGCAAGAAGCCGAAGGGGTTCGGCCGCGACGCGCAGATCGAGGGCGCCCTCGCCGACGGCGCGCGCGTGCTGCTCGTCGAGGATCTGACGACCGACGGCGGCTCGAAGCTGCGCTTCGCCGAGGCGCTGCGCACCGCCGGCGCCGAGGTCGCGCACACCTTCGTCGTCTTCTTCTACGACATCTTCCCGCGCACCGTGCCGGCGCTCCGCGAGGTGGGGCTGGCGCTGCACTGGCTCGCCACCTGGCGCGACGTGCTGGCCGAGGCCGAGCGCGGCCGGCACTTCGACGCGAGCACGCTTTCCGAGGTCGGGTCGTTCCTCGCCGAGCCGCTCGCCTGGTCCGGGGCGCACGGCGGCGTGACCGAGGTGGTCGGGTAAGCGCTGGTCAGCCCTCGTGCGGCGGCTCGGGCGGGCCGATGCGGAAGTCGCGAAAGGCGACGGTCAGGCCGGCGCGCTGGGGCGAGCAGCACATCGGGCCGACCGCGGCGGGTCCGGCGGGGAAGAAGGCGAGGCGGAGCATCGCCGGAGCACGGCCGTCGGCCGACCAGTGGACGTGCAGCGCCTCGCCGATGCGGGTCAGGCGGATGGTGATCCACTCCGCGTCGACCGGGCAGGGCATCGTCGACCAGTCGGAGACGTCGCGGGTCACGACGACGCTCAGCATCCGCTTGTCGGCGACGTATTCGACGCCGGCCTTGACCCAGGTCGCGGCGTCGAGCCGCAGCAGGAGCCCCGCCTGGTCGTAGAGCGCGCGCCAATCGCCACGGAACGCGACCTCGGCGGTGAAGTCGCTGGCGACCGGCGCGAGGCGCGCGTGGCCGTCGTCGCGGACGAAGCCGTAGTGGGTGCGGCGCCAGAAGTCGGTGTGATCGCCGGTCGTCACCCGGAGGATGCCGTCCTCGTCGTGCCAGGCGGACGGCTCGTTCAGCCACTGCATTGCCGCGATTCCTCCGGGAGCCTTGGGAAAGAAATGGCCCGGCGGCAGCGCCGCCGGGCCTTGTTGCTGAAGTTGCGTCCGCGTCAGTTCTGCGGCGGCTGGTCGGCGGTGCCGGTGTGCATGATCTCGTCGTTGGCGGGGCCGTCGACGATCAGGTAGCCGGCGAGGCCGCGCTCGGCGCGCGACAGCGCGTGGTCGACGAGCACGAACGTCCCGGCGCGGTCGAGCTTGAAGTCCACCACGGTGGCGCCGCCGGGCGGGACGGTGATCGTCTGCACGTTGGTCAGCGGCGGCGAGGTGATGCTGCCGAAGCTGTAGACGTTATCGAAGATCTCGCCGATCACGTGGAACGAGGAGGTGAAGTTCGGTCCACCGACGCCGAAGTAGATGCGCACGGTCTCGCCGGCGTTGGCGTAGAGGGGATGCTTTTTGGTCAGCGATTCGACAGCACCGTTGAACAGGAAGTACTCCGGACGCTCGGAAATGAGCTTGTCGTAGTCCATCTCCATCGCGCCGTGCGTGCCAAACGGATCGACGGTGTAGAGCTCGCCCTGCATCACGTAGAACTCGCGGTCGACCTGCGGCAGCCCGCCCTCCGGCTCGACGATGATGAGGCCGTACATGCCGTTGGTGATGTGGTGCGCGACGCTCGGCGTGGCGCAGTGGTAGACGAAGACCCCGGGCTTCAACGCCTTGAACGTCACCGTGTTCGACGCCCCCGGCTCGGTCTGGGTCGCGTGCGCCCCGCCGCCGGGCCCGGTCGCGGCGTGGAAGTCGACCGAGTGCATCATCACGCTGTTCTCGGGGTTCTTCAGCGTGACCTCGACCGTGTCGCCGACGCGGACGCGGATCAGCGGGCCCGGAACCTTGCCGTTGAAGGTCCAGTACTCGTAGGTCGCGCCGTCGTCGAGCTTGCCCTTGAGCTCGACGGTTTCGAGCTGGACCTTCACCACCTGCGGCTGGCGCGGCCCGATCGGCGGCGGCACCTCGCCCGGATCGCGGACGATGTCGGCGGCGTCCGACTGCGCGGCTTCGCGC
This sequence comes from Paracoccaceae bacterium, assembly GCA_039808205.1. Taxonomy (GTDB): domain Bacteria; phylum Pseudomonadota; class Alphaproteobacteria; order Rhodobacterales; family Rhodobacteraceae; genus Amaricoccus. The sequence goes on from JBDHSS010000039.1 coordinate 8,248, forward strand.
GGGCCGGCGATCACCCGGATGAGGCCCTCCATGCCGGCCTGCCGGTGGCCGGGGACGGTGCAGAAGTAGGCGAACTCGCCGGGCTTGCTGGCGAGGAACGAGAAGGTCGACGACGCGTTCTTGCCCACGACCTTCGACGACCGCACGTTGTACTGGTCGATGAAGATGTCGTGCTCGGCGCCTTCGCCGTTGATGAGGTTCACCTGGACCAGCTCGCCCTCGTAGACGGTGATCGTCGGGTTGACCTGGCCGTCGATGGTGCCGCCGATGCCGATGTAGACCATGCGGCCGCCGGCGATTCCGGTTCGGAGCGTGTAGGTGAGCGGCGCGTGATAGCTGACGCCCGGGTCGGTCCCGACCGCCACCGGCGCGGCGCCGCCCTCGGTCGTCGCGGCGGCCTCGGCGGTGGTGCCCGCCGCCGGCGTCGCCTCGGCCGTGCTGCCGTGGGTGTGGGTCTGCGCCGACGCCAGTTGCGGCGCTGCGAGCGTCCCGAGCACGAGGACGCAGAGCGCCCAGACGAGGCGGAGCAGCGTCCGGCCCGTGCGCGACCCTGGAGCGCTCGGTGGTGCCCCGAGGCTGGTGAGAGACATGTCGATCCTCCATTGAAGCCGTCGCCTGGATGCAGCCGCGGGCTCGGAAGGCGGGTCGGATGCCGCCGCGCCGACCGTCATCACGGGTGCGTGATAGGCATATCGATGCGATCGGAGGTTGCGGTCGTTGCGCTGGGACAAAGTTGAACGGCCCGGCGGCATCGGGCCGGCGCGCCTGGCGGTGCGAGCGAAACCGCGCCTTCGCTCACTGCAATTCCGCGGCCTCAGCCGCCGACTTCCGCCTTCAGCGCCATCAACGCCGCGGCGACGCGGGCGAGCGCCGCCGGGTCCTCGCTCCGCGCGACGAGGTTCGCGCCGAAGACGCCGCCGCGGTTGAACGGATAGCAGCCGATCGACACCGCCGGATGCGCGGCCGCGACCTCGGCGAGCGGCCCCGCGAGCACGCCCTCGGGCGTCAGCACCTCGACGGTCTCGGCGAGCAGCGGCCGGCCGCCGACGAGCGTCGGCAGGAGCGACGCGAGCATCGCCTCGAAGACCGCGGGCACCCCGGCCATCACGTGCACGTTGCCGATCGAGAAGCCCGGCGCCTTCGAGACCGGGTTCGCGATGAGCGTGGCGCCGTCGGGGATCCGCGCCATGCGCAGGCGCGCCGGGTTCAGGTCGCGCTCCGGGTCGGCGTAGTTGGTGGCGAGGATGGCGCGCGCGTCCTCGCGCACGTCGATGCCGACGCCGAACGCCACGGCCACCGCGTCGGCGGTGATGTCGTCGTGGGTCGGCCCGATTCCGCCCGAGGTGAAGACGTGGTCGTAGCGGGCGCGGAGCGCGTTGACGGCGGCGACGATCTCCTCGGCAATGTCGGGCACCACCCGCGCCTCGCGGAGCACGATGCCCCGCGCGGTCAGCGCCGCGGCGAGGAGCGGCATGTTGGCGTCGCGGGTGCGGCCCGACAGGATCTCGTCGCCGATGGTCAGCATCGCGGCGGTTGGGTTCGGCATCGCTTGTCCTCCTCGCGGCCCGCGGCCATAGAGCGGCGATGCGCTTTGCCAGCCCTCTCGTCCGCGGCCGCCTCGTGCGCCGGTATAAACGCTTCCTCGCGGACGTCATGCTCGAAGACGGCCGCGAGGTCACCGCGCATTGCGCCAACCCGGGCGCGATGCTCGGTCTGGCCGACCCCGGCCTCACCGTCTGGCTCGAGCCGTCGTCCGATCCGCGGCGGCGGCTGGCCTGGACCTGGCGGCTGGTCGAGACGGGCGAGGGGACGCTCGTCGGCATCGACACGTCGCTGCCGAATCGGCTGGTCGCCGAGGCGCTGGCCGAGGGGCGGCTCGGCGAGCTCGCCGGCTACGATGCGGTGCGGCCGGAGGTGCGCTACGGCACCGGGAGCCGGGTCGACTTCCTGCTCTCCGGCGCGGGCCGGCCGCCGGCCTATCTGGAGGTCAAGAACGCGCACCTCAGCCGCGTCGCGGGGCTGGCGGAGTTTCCCGACAGCGTCACCCAGCGCGGTGCCCGGCACCTGGCCGAGCTCGCGCGAGTCGCGGCGGCCGGGCATCGCGCGGTCATGCTCTACGTGGTGCAGCGCAGCGACTGCGCGCGCTTCCGGCTTTCGGGCGATCTCGATCCCGCCTATGCCGCGGCCTTCGCGCTGGCGCGGGCGGCGGGAGTGGAATCGCTGGCGCGCATCGCCCGAATCGACCGGACGGGCATCCACCTGGGCGATCCCCTTCCGGTTGAGACTTAGCTGGACGGTCATTTGCAATGGAGGCGCGACAGGACTACATCGGGCATCATGCCCGGAGAGCCCGTGTTGGACCAGATGTCGACCGGCCGCCTGACCAAGGACGGCATCCGCCTGCATACCCCCGAGGACTTTGTCGGCATGCGCGCGGCGGGGCGGGTCGCCGCAGACATCCTCGACCGAATCGCGGCGCATGTAGCGCCCGGCGTCTCGACGCTCGATCTCGACGCCGCGGTGCACGACATGGTGCGCGCGGCCGGGGCGATCTCGGCGACGGTCGGCTACAAGGGCTACAAGCACGCCTCCTGCATCAGCGTGAACCACGTGGTCTGCCATGGCATCCCGGGCGAGAAGATCCCCGGCCGCTCGACCAGCGCGCTTCGCGACGGCGACATCCTCAACATCGACGTCACGGTGATCGTCGACGGCTGGTATGGCGACACCAGCCGGATGTACGTGGCCGGCAAGCCGTCGCGCAAGGCCGAGCGGCTGGTCGACATCACCCACGACGCGCTGATGGAAGGCATCGCGCAGGTGGCGCCCGGCAACACCTTCGGCGACATCGGCGCGGCGATCCAGCGCTTCGCCGAGGCGCACCGCTGCTCAGTGGTGCGCGACTTCTGCGGCCACGGCCTCGGCCGGGTGTTCCATGCGGCGCCGAACGTGCTGCACTACGGCCGCTGGGGCTCGGGGCCGCTGCTCGAGCCCGGCATGTTCTTCACCATCGAGCCGATGATCAACCTCGGCCGGCCGGAGACCCGGGTGCTCGACGACGACTGGACGGCGGTGACGAAGGACCGCTCGCTGTCGGCGCAGTTCGAGCATTCGGTGGGCGTGACCGAGACGGGCTGCGAGATCTTCACGCTGTCCCCCGCCGGGCGCTTCCACCCGACCTGGGACCGCGCCGCGGACTGATCCCCGCTACGCAAAAGGCTCCGCCGGCCCATTCGGGCGGCGGAGCCTCTTGTCAAGACAGATGGGATGGATGCCCATCCGCTGCGCTCCGGGCCGAGGGTGCAGCCTCGGCCGGGATGGCGCTCCTGCTCAGAGCAGGAGGTCGGCGTGGACGAGCTTCGCCGCGTTGGCGAGCTCCATGGCGAAGTCCGCCTTGCCGTCGCCATCGACATCGCCCGACAGGTAGCCGTGGCGATAGCGCAGCTCGCCGGCGGCGCCGGAGAACGCATGGTCGGCGATGAAGTGGAACGCCTGGTTCCCCTCGGCGCCGGTGTCGGCATCGATCCCGCGAAGGTCGATGCGGTCGCCCTGGGCGTGCGAGAAGTCCTCGATCACGTCCCCGACGGCCGCGCCCGTGCTGGCGAAGACGAAGGTGTCCGCGCCGGCACCGCCGACGAGGACGTCCCGGCCGACCCCGCCATGCAGCGCGTCGTCGCCCGCCCCGCCGAACAGCTTGTCCGCACCCGCGCCGCCCATCAGCAGGTCGTCGCCCGCACCGCCGTGCAGCCTGTCGTTGCCCGCGCCGCCCGAGAGCTGATCGCTGCCGGCCGAGCCGGTCAGCGCGTTGTCACCCTCGCTGCCATGCAGATCGAGTCCGTGCGGCGCAACGGTGTCGGTGGACAGCGCCGCTGCGGAAGCCGTCGCCGTCGCCGTTGCCGTCTTCGGCTGGAAGACCACGTCGACCCAGTAGTTGGTCGCCTGATAGGTCTGGTTCGGGAACGAGCCGGCGCCGCCGTACTTGTAGACGCCGCTTGTCGCGGTCAGCGGGCCCGACGACATTGCGTTGGAGAAGTAGTTCAGGTTCGCGGAGTACTCGCCGGTCGGCGCATGATAGGCGGCGGTGTAGGTCTGGCCGGCGGTGATCGTGACCGCCTGCGAGAGCTTCACCTGCTGCCAGCCCGAGTCGGTCTCGCCGGAGAAGGTGGCCGAGGCCAGCTGCCGGCCGGACGAGTCGAACAGGTGCGCCGTGTGGGTGCCGTCGTTGTCCGGACCCTTGTAGTAGCGGATCGCGGTGATCGTGCCGTCGACCGACGCCTTGAAGCGGACGCCGAGCTCGACCGCCGCATGGTCGTTGTCGGCGACGATCGCGGGCTTCGCCGAGGAGCTCCACAGGCTGTAGTTGCTGCCCGTGGGCGTGGTGCTCGAGGTGACCTGCAGGCTGACCTTCGCGGTGTCCTTGGCGCCGCTCGGATCGGCCACGGTGTAGTCGAAGCTGGCCGCGCCGGTGTAGCCGGCCGCCGGCGTGAAGACGACGTTGCCGTTCGCGTTCAGCGTCACCGTGCCGTTGCTCGCGTTGCCGACGCTGCTGACCTTCAGCGCGTCACCATCGGAGTCGGTGTCGTTGCCGAGCAGGCTCGCCGCGGTCAGGGTGATCGCCACGCCCTTCGCGGTCGAGAAGCCGCTGTCGTTCACGGCGTCGGGGGTGTGGTTGATCGGGGTCGGCTGCGGCTCCGGCTGCGGCTGCGGCGTGACCGAGGTGCCCGACTCGTAGGCGCCCATGTCGACGATGCCGACCACGCGGCCACCGCCGTCGAGATCGATCGCGGCGAGGCCATAGGACGAGGTGCCCTTGTTGATCGCCGGCGAATCGCTCGCGAGGTGGAAGTTGCCATTGGCCGGGTTCACGAACTTCGGGTCGACGCCGAGCAGGTTGCCGTTGGCCGCGGTCGGGCCGGTGTTGCCGCCGTCGAGCTTCAGCGACGCCTGCCCGGCCTTGCCGTTGAAGGTGATGTTGTTGAACCAGCGGACGTTGTTGTTGTCGTCACCGTAGTCGCCGATCGCGGTGTTGTTGCCGTTGCGGCTCGGGTCGGCGACGGCGATGTTGTTGACCCAGGTGTTGTCGCTCGACATCTGGTTGCTGAGCTCGCCACGCCAGGTGCCGTCGTTCGCCCCGTCGACGTTGTTGTGCCAGGCGGTGTTGTTGCGGACGGTGACGTGGTCGCTCCAGGTCACCTGCACGCCCTTGCCGCCGTTCGAGTAGACGAGGTTGCCCTCGACCAGCGTGGCGTAGGCATAGGCTTTGTAGTTGCCGTTCTGCGTGCTCTGGAAGTCGTCGATGATGATGCCGTTGCCGTCGGTGTGGGCGCCGCCCTTCGTGACGTTGTCGTGGGAGACGTTGTTGCGCACGACGTTGCGGAAGCCGCCCGTCGAGCTGTCGCCGGTGATGTTGCGGTTCTGGTAGATCGAGATGCCGGAGTACCAGCCGCTGCTGGCATTGTTGTAGGTCTCGTTACCGTCGATGGTGATGAAATCCGAGTAGTTGTACTGGATTCCCGAGGCGCCGGCATCGTGCACCGTGTTGTTGATCACCTTGGTGTGGTGCACGTTCTCGGCCAGAATGCCGTGGCCGGACGGGCCGCCCTTCACGTCGAAGCCCTCGACGGAGACATAGTTGGCGCGGATGTTGATACCGCTGTTGCCGCCGCCGGGCGAGACGATCTTCGCGCCACCGTCGACCTCGGAACGCAGGGTGATGTACCCGCTGGCGCTGCCGCTCTTGGTGAGCGTCACGGACTCGGTATAGGTGCCGGCCTTGACGACGATCTCGTCTCCGGCCTTCAGCGACGCGTTCACGGCCTTGGTGATCGTCCGCCACGGGGAGCTGGAGCTGCCCGCGGCACTGTCGCTACCGTTCGTCGCCACGTAGTAGGTGGTCATCTTCTACCTCCATTCCCTCGCATTCGCAAAAGTACAAAGCTTCACAGCTCACTCATCTTCAGGTTGCGTGCCGTAGGCACAGTATTCGGCTCGGCGGAATCCGACCGAGGTGCTATTCTCCTGGTGAAGTGCAGCGGTCTTCGGTGCGCGGTCAGACGAGCATCACGCTCCCCTGGCGCCGCAGCCCTGGGCTACCTCTTCCCACTCTCTCCTCCCGGCCTTGCGCCCGGCACGCGCCAGTTGGCGCGAGATATCCTTAAGAATCCGTACCCAAGTCGCGGGCCGTGAGGATCGGCAAGGGTGTAAAAGCCGCTGAGGACTATCACAAGCCGCTCCGGCTTGAGTTAATGATCCGAGCGGATTCACGCCGGTCTAGGCCAGGTTATGCTCGCACAAGCGGCAAGTCTGGCGCGTGATAATCGGACTGCGAGCAGATCGACTTGGCAACTTGGCCATTCGGCCGATGCAACCGGACCCGCGGCAGCCCGGCAGATGCGCGGCGACCCGCTCGCGCGGCGCGCAACGGCGGACTCTAATCACAAGAAGATTCACCTTCCGGTTTCATCGGCCAGTAATACATCGATAGAATTGCACGCATGCCGTCCAGCGGCCGCAGCCGGTGCCGTCGCAAGAGTAGAACCGCAGTTCCACGGCCGCGACCGCGCGCCCGCCTCTTCCCCCGAACCTCGTCGCGCGCGAACGGCAAGCGGCGGGAGAAGTTCCGGCGCCGTGTTATTCGGCGACTTCGCCGAGACAGCGGCCGCTCGCCGGCGCGAATCACCGGACAGCTGGCGTTTCCGATTGATCCACCCGCGTTGGCTTGGGAAAAGCTGAAGCGGAATGCAGCGGGAGTCCGTCTCAATGCGCAAATGCATCGTCGCCCTTGCCCTCTCCCTGGCGCTGCCGCTGCTCGTCGGCTGCGGCGCGCCTGCGAAGGGCCCCTACGTCGCGCCGGGGCAGAAGGGTTGCGACGACGGCGGTTCGGGCGGGGTGCTGATCGATGGGGTGTGCCTCTAGAATCGGGGGGCGGCGCGCCAACGCGGGCGCTTGAGGCGCCCGCGCCCGGCAGCTAGCATCCGGGCCCGAGCGATCCCCGCCGTGCAGGAGCCATCTGGATGAGCTTGCGTCCGACCCGTCGCGACCTGATGACCGCC
>JBDHSS010000040.1:0-15056 GCA_039808205.1 Paracoccaceae bacterium
ATCGGCGAGGGCGCGCGGCCCGAGGTGCGCACGCGCCGCGGCGCGGTGCGGGCGCGGTGGGTCGTCGTCGCCGGCAACGGCTATCTCGGCGGACTGGTGCCCGCGGTGGCGGCGCGGGTGATGCCGATCAACAACTTCATCGTCGCGACCGCGCCCTTGTCGCCGGCCGCGGCGCGGGCGCTGATCGCCAATGATGTCGCCGTCGCCGACTCGCGTTTTGTCGTCAATTACTTCCGCCTGTCGTCCGACCGGCGGCTCCTGTTCGGCGGCGGCGAAAGCTACGGCTGGCGGTTTCCGCGCGATATCGCCAGCGTGGTGCGGCCGCGGATGCTCGCGGTCTACCCCGAGCTGCACGCGACGCCGATCGACTTCGCCTGGGGCGGCACGCTCGCGATCACCGTCGACCGGATGCCGGCTTTCCAGCGGCTCGCGCCGACCGTGGTCTCGGTCGCCGGCTATTCCGGCCATGGCGTCGCGCTGGCGACGCTCGCCGGCAAGCTCGCGGCCGAGGCGGTCGCCGGCACTGCCGGCCGCTTCGATGCGCTCGCGGCACTGCCGCAGCCGGCCTTTCTTGGCGGCAGCCGGCTTCGCTGGCCGCTTCTGGTGCTGGCAATGAGCTGGTACGCGCTCCGGGACCGGCTCTGAACATGGGCGTTCGCCTCGTCGAGCGGGCCTCGGTCGCTCCGCTGAAGCCTCGCGGAGGCGCGGGTCAGCCGCCGGCCGGGGCGGAGGTCTCGAAGCGGTAGGTCGTGGTCAGGCCTTCGGTGCTCAGCGCGAGCGGGCCGGGGTTGCGGAAGATGCGGCGGGCTGGCGAGCGGGGGTTGGCGGAGTGAGCCTCGCCGAGGTCGAAGACCGCGGCGATGGGCTCGACACCGAGGGCGCGGAAGCGGGAGGACCAGGGGTATTCGGTGCGGCCGCGGTTCGATACCCAGAGGAGGCAGTGCGGGAAGACCGCGATGTCCCAGCTGAGCCGCAGGCGAAAGCCGGCGTCATGGCGGTGCAGCAGCGCCTCGCCGGTGGCGGGCTCGACCATGACGAGCTCTTCGGTGGGTCGGGCGAGCGGATGGCGCGACAGGTCGAGCACCGTGCCGTCGCGGGTGCGGAAGCGCGCGAGCCCGGGATGCACCTGTCCCGGCGCGAGCACGGAGGTCGGCTCCACCGCCACCGGGAAGTTCGCGGCCTTCCGAAGCGTGGGAAACTCGATCACCGTCTCGCCGCTGCCCTCGGAGACGGCGAGGACCGGATGCAACCCGGCGGGGAGCGCCGCCGCCCGGCGCATCGCGATCGACAGCGTGACCTCGAGCGAGGGCCCGGGCCCGCGGGCGATCCGCCGGGTCAGGCGGCGCACCGGATGGTCGGCCGGGTAGTCGATGGCGAGGGTGATCGCCTCGGGTTCGCGCGCCTCTAGACGCCAGACATGGTTCGAGGCGAAGCCGTGGAACCAGCGGTCGGCCGCCTTCGCCCCGAGATCAGCGCCAGCCATCCAGTCGGGCGGCAGGTCGCGACGGGGCTCGGGCGCGCCGAAGGGCACGCAGGGCCATTCGCCGCGCAGGCGGCGCAGCAGCGGGGGCAGGGGGGCAAGCCGCTCAGGAGTGTCATCGCCCCAGGGCGCCACCGCGAAGGGCTCGACCCAGGCGCCGGTCGGCAGCCGGAACCGCACGGGTCCGAGCATTCCGCCGAGGGCCGCGACCTCGCCCTCAAGGTCGCCCCAGTCGAAGCGCCAGCGCTCGGCCGGATCGCCCATCGCCGCCTCCACGGGGTCAGATCGTGATGCCGCCGTCGACGTTGATCGCCTGGCCGGTCACGAACGAGCCTTCGTCCGAGGCGAGGAAGGCGCAGATGCCGGCGATCTCGTCGGGGGTGCCGAAGCGCCCGGCCGGCTGACGGTCGATGAAGAAGCGGTAGGCGGCCTCCTCGCTGCCGAGCTTCACGGCAAGCTCGCCGATCCGCTCGCGCAGGCTCGGGCTGTCCACCGTGCCCGGGCAGACCGAGTTGCAGCGGATGCCCTGGCCCACGTAATCCGCCGCCACCGCCTTGGTCAGGCCAATCACCCCGGCCTTGGTCGCGCCATAGGCGGCGCGCTTCGGGAACCCCTTGATCGAACTTGCGACCGAGCCGATGGTGACGATGCTGCCGCCCTTCGCCTTCATCAGGGGCACGGCGGCCGCGAGCACATTGTAGGCGCTGTCGAGCGTGATGGTGCACGACCGGCGCCAATCGGCGGGGGAGCACTCCTCGATCGTGCCCTGGTGGACGTAGCCCACGGCATGGACGAGCGCGTCGAGCTCTGCGAACTGCGCGAAATAGCGGCCGACCGCGTCGTGGTCGGTGGCATCGAGCGCCGCGGTCTCGGCGCCCTTGAGGCTGCCGACGAGATCGCCCCGGAGGTCGCTGGCGAAGACCTGCGCTCCTTCGGCGACGAAGCGTTCGGCGACGGCGCGGCCGATGCCCTGGCCGGCGGCGGTGACGACCGCGACCTTGCCGGCGAGACGTCCTCTGCGGTCCATGGTGCCCTCCTCAGGCCGGTTGCACGATCTGGGCTTGCCGGCCGAGGCCGGCGATCCCGAGGGATACCCGGTCGCCGAGCGCGAGCCAGTGCGGCGGCTGCATGCCGGCCCCGACGCCGGGCGGAGTGCCGGTGCAGATCAGGTCGCCGGGCTCGAGCCGGGTGAACTCGCTGAGGTAGCTCACGATGGTCGCGACGTCGAAGATCATCGTCCGGGTGTTGCCGGTCTGGCGGCGCGCGCCGTTCACGTCCAGCCACATGTCGAGCGCGCGCGCATCGTCGAGCTCGTCCCCGGTCACGATCCAGGGGCCGGTCGGGCAGAAGTTCGGGAAGCTCTTGCCCTTGGCCCACTGGCCGCAGCGCTCCATCTGCCAGGCGCGTTCCGACACGTCGTTGACCAGCGTGTAGCCGAGGACGTGCGCGAGCGCCGTGTCCCGGCCGACGTTCAGCGCGGGCTTGCCGATCACGACGCCGAGCTCGACCTCCCAGTCGAGCTTGGACATTCTCGGGCTGCAGAGGATCGGATCGTCCGGCCCGCAGAAGGTGCAGGCGGCCTTGGTGAAGAGGATCGGCTCGGCCGGCACCGCGAGGCCCGCCTCGGCGGCGTGGTCGGAATAGTTGAGCCCGATGCAGAAGATGTTGCGCGGCTGCGTCATCGGCGGGCCGATCCGCTGCCCGGCCAGGTCCATGACCGGAAGGGCGGACGTGTCGACATTGCGCAGGAGGCCCGGCAGGCCCGGGATCGTCTCGGGCGAGATGTCCGGTGCCAGCGAGGAAATGTCGCGCGCGACCCCTTGCGCATCCAGCACGCACGGCACTTCCCGCTCCGGCTCGCCGACCCTCAGAAACTTCATTTGCCGATCTCTCCTGCCTTGGTTCTGCCCCACCAGGTGCGCCCCAGCGGCGCGCCGGCGACGTAGCTCGATCGTCCCAGCACCTCCTCGATGCGCAGGCATTCGTTCCACTTTGCCATCCGCTCCGATCGGGTGAACGAGCCGACCTTCAGCTGGCCGCAGCCGAGCCCGGTCGCCAGATGGCTGATCGTGACGTCCTCGCTCTCGCCCGAGCGCGCCGACACCACCGCGCCCCAGCCGGCCGCGTCGGCGGCCTGGAAGGCATCGAGCGCCTCGGTGACGGTGCCGGCCTGGTTGACCTTGACGAGCACCGCGTTGCAGGCGCCGTGCGCGGCGGCCTGGGCGACGAGCCGCGGGTTCGTGACGAGGTAGTCGTCGCCGATGATCTGCACCCGCTCGCCGAAGCGGCGGGTGAACTCGACCATGCCGACGGTGTCGTCCTCGCCCACCGGGTCCTCGATGGCGGCGATCGGATAGCGGTCGAGCCAGTTTCCGAGCATGTCGATCAGCGCGGCGGAGTCCATCTCGCGGTCCTCCAGCGCCAGCCGGTAGCGGCCTCCCCTGCCGAACTCCGAGGCGGCGATGTCGAGCGACAGGACGACCCGGTCGCCGGGCTTCTCGCCTGCCTTCTCGATGGCGGCAACCAGGGTTTCCAGCGCCTCCTCGTTGCTGTCGAACTCGGGCCACCAGCCGCCTTCGTCGGCGACGCCCGCGAGCCGGCCCTTGCGCTTCATCAGGTCGCCGGCGGCGAAATAGACCTCGCTCGTGACCTCCAGCGCCTCGGCGAAGCTGGCGGCACCGGGGACCATCACCATGAAGTCCTGGATGTCGACGCGACGCCCGGCATGGGCGCCGCCGCCGAAGATCTGGATCTCGGGCAGCGGCACGGCGGGGGCGCGGCCGGTGAGGTCGGCGATGTGACGCCAGAGCGGCACGCCGGCATCGGCCGCAGCCGCATGCAGGACGGCGAGCGAGGCGGCGACCGCCGCATTGCCGCCGATCCCGGCCTTGAGCGACGAGGGGTCGAGCGCCAGGATCGCGCCGTCCGCGCCCGCCTGATCGGCCGCCTCGCGCCCGACGAGCGCCGGGGCGATCCGGGTGGCAACCGCGTGCAGCGCGTTCTGCACGTCCATGCCGCGGAGCGCCGCCCCCCCGTCCCGCAGGTCGATGGCCTCCCGCATGCCGCGCGAGGCGCCGGCGGGAGCGATCGCCCGGCCAAGCGTGCCGTTCTCGAGCATGACGTCGACCTCGACGGTCGGATTGCCGCGGGAATCCCAGACCCTTCGGCCGCGGACGGATGCGATTGCAGTCACGAGTTCGGCCTTCTTGACAGGCGTTGCAATGTCCCGACGAGCTCGGCCAGCCGCGCCACCGGTGCCGCGATGAGCGGCGAGGCGAACGCACGGACCAGCTGGCGCTCGGGCTCGGTCAGGTACTCGACCGGCGACTTGCCATCGACCCGCGCCAGCATCAGCGCCGGGACGAGCGCGCAGACCCGGGCCTCCAGCGCCTCGGGATCCTCCCAGTCGACATGGGCGACATAGGCGTCCCAGAGCCGCCCGGCGTCGGCGAACAGCCCGCTGCGGCTTGCGGGCAGGTGCAAGGCCTTCAGGATCAGGTGGTTGAGGCAGAAGGCAGCGTCGAAGCTGGCGTCGCCCATCGTTGCGCATTCCGCGTCGAGCAGGATCGGCTGGTCGCCGCGAAACAGGATGTTCTTCGGGCTGACGTCGCCATGAACCAGCACCCGGTCGGCGGCAAAGAGACGCTCGATCAGGCCGTGCAGGCGTTCGGCCAGCGCCGGGTGCCGCGCCGCGGTGAAGGCGAGGTAAGGCTCGAGCCGAAGCGCGCGGAAATCGTCGCGGTTTCGGAACGGGGCACGGTAGAAGTCCGGCGCGGCCGAGGCGGCATGGATGCGGCCGAGGAGCGCGCCGACGGCGGCGGCCTCGCCGCGGTCGGGCGCGCCCTGCAGGAGCGACGCCTTCCAGAGCCGCACGTCGGTTCCCGCGACATACTCCATCGCGAAGCCGCTCTCGGCAGCGGAGTGCCCGAAGAGCGCCGGCACCGCCTCCGGGGCGATGCCGGCCGCCGCCTCGAGCCAGCGGTATTCGGCGAGGTTGCGGTGGACCGGCGCCTGCCAGTCCTCGGCCACCTTCAGCCGGGCAAGGGCGAACTTCACGCAGAGCCGCCGCGGTCCGGCCTCGATGAGCGCGATGTCGGAGGCGACACCGCCAGTCAGCGGCGTCACGCTGACCGGCTCGCCGGGGTCGACGAGCCAGAGCTCCTCGAGGAGCCGGTGGCAGCGGCCCTGGAAATCGGAAGTCTCAGCGTTCATGGCCGATGCCTTCTCTCTGCCCGCGCTGCCGACGATGCCACGATCATCGCACGGCCTTTCGCGCGTCGGCGTCGCTCTCGAAATACTCGGGGAAGCGCGCGCGGGCCTCGTCGACGTATTGCAGGATCCGGCGCAGGTGGGCGACGAGGAGCGCCTCGGCGCCCGCCGCGTCGCCGCGCGCCACCGCCTCGCAGATGTCGCCGTGCTCGCGGATCACGATGCCCAGATCATCGACGCCCGACACCATCAGGTGCCGGAAGCGGTCCATGTGGTCCTTGACCCGCAGGATCTCGGGCAGGATCTCGGCAAAGCCGGCGGCATCGGCGATCAGGCCATGGAAGGCCTCGTCGGATTCGTAGAACCTGTCCTTGTCACCCACCGCGGCGAAGGTCTGCTGCAGCAGCACCTCGCGCCGGAGCCCGTGAGCCAGCTCCTCGTGCCGTCCCGCGGCCATCGCCCGGCGCAGCAGCGCCACCTCCAGCGCCTCGCGCATGAACTGCGAGCGCTCGAGGTTGGCGACCCGGAGCGGCGCCACCCGCGAGCCGCGCTGCGGCATGACGTCGACGAAGCTCTCCGCCGCGAGCAGCGCCAGCGCCTCGCGCACCGGGGTCCGGCTGATGCCGAGCATGTCCGAGACCGTCGCCTCGGACAGCATCTGGAACGGCTTCAGCTCGAAGGTCAGGATCTGGCGATGCAGCTCGTCGAAGACCTGCTTGGCGAGAGGTTGCGGACGGCCGCCGACGGACTGGTTCTGGATTGCCATCTTCCCCTCCGATCTCAGGCCTGCTGCACTTTCAGGCCTTCCATGAAGTGCCTGCGCAGCAAGAAGAACAACGCGACGCTCGGGATCGAGGCCACCAGTGCTGCGGTCAGGATCACGTTCGGGCCGGTCGAGGAATAGCTGCCCTGGAAGATCAGGAGCGCGTTCATGATCGAGCGCGTCTCCGGCCGGTTGCCGAGCACGGTGGAGAACAGCATGTCGTTCCAGATCCAGGTGAACTGCAACAGGAACACCGCGGTCATCGGACCGAGGGTGTTCGGCAGCACGATGCGGGCGAAGATCGTGAGCTCGCCGGCGCCGTCCATGCGCGCGGCCTCGTCCATCTCGCGGCCCAGCCCCGACATGAAGTTGCGCAGGACGAGCGTCGGGAAGGGGACGCAGATCGCGGTGTAGAACAGGAGCATGCCGAAATGGCTGTTCAGGATGCCGAGCCGCTGGAAGCCGAAGAAGAGCGGGATCAGGTACATCTGGAACGGAAAGACGGTGCCGGCAAAGATCAGCATGAACCAGCCGCCGCGCCCGGGAATGTCGAGGCGCGCGATGGCATAGGCTGCCATTGCGGCGAAGAGCACCGCGAGCCCGGCCCCGACGATGCCGTAAAGGGCCGAGTTCAGCATCGCATGGCCCATGTCGCCGAGCGCCCAGGCGCGTGCGACATTGTCGAGGACCGGCGCAACGCCCTTCGGCAGCGACAACGGCGGTTTCAGCGCATATTCCTGGTCCGACTTGAAGATCGAGATCGCGAGATAATAGAAGGGCACCACCCAGAGAAGCGAGACGGTGACGGCGACGGCGAGCTTCCAGCCCGGCTGGCGGCGGCGGCCGGCCTCCTTGCGCGCGATGGCATCGAGGTCGAGCGTGGCCAGATCGAGGGCCATCAGCGCACCATTTGGTCGACGCGGGTCTGCAGGATCGTCTGGATCCAGGTGACCGACAGCACGACGAGGCCGATCACCACCGCCACCGCCGAGCCGAAGGCCCAGTTGCTCTTCTGGAACGCCTCGAAATACATGAAGACCGCGAGCGCGAGGCTGCGTTGCCCCGGGTAGTTGGCGCCCATCACCCACAGCAGGTCAAAGACGGTGAAGCCGGCCAGGACCGACAGGATCATCACCATCAGGAGCGTCGGCATCAGGAGCGGCAGGGTGATGTGGCGGAAGATCTGCCCGGGCTTGGCGCCATCGATGAGCGCGGCCTCGACCGGATCGCGGGGAATGGCCGCGAGCCCCAGAAGCAGCAGCACCATGACGAGGCCGGCGGTCTGCCAGACGAAGGTCGCGATGATCGCAGGGGTCACGGTGGTGCTCTCGTAGAGCCAGCCGATGTCGACCTTGCTCCCCGTCACCAGCGACAGCCCGCGGTTCAGGAGGCCGTCGGGCGCATAGATGTAGAACCACAGGACCCCGACCGAGGTCGGCGCGAGCACGCGCGGGATAAAGACGATGCTCTTGAAAACCTCGGCACCGCGCATGTTGCGGAAGAAGATCGCCATCCCGAGGCCGAGCGCGATCGGAAAGATCAGCGATGCCCCGACCCAGATCGCGGTGTTGACCAGCGCCTCGGTGAAGAAGGGGTTCGACGGCAGCTTCTGGTAGTTCGAGAAACCGGCGAACTCGTCGAAGCCGGCGAACTTCTTCCACCTGGTGAAGCTCAGCCAGACGTTGGCCGCCACCGGAGCCAGAAGAAGCCCGATCACCAGCAGAAGGGCAGGGGCCATGAAGGCCAGCCCCTGCCCGAGGCGACCGCGCCGCAGCGCGCGTTCCTTGCGTGAAATCTCGTCGATTCCGATGCGCGCGAGAAGCGCTTCGTCCTGTGCGGCGCGGTCCATCTCGGTCAGTCCGTCACTGATTGTCGGCCCAGTAGGCGGCGTTCAGCGTCTGCATCTTGGCCATGACGTCCTCGGCGGTCGCCATGGTCGGGTCCAGCATGAAGCGGTTCATCTGGGCGACGAGCTCGCCTTGCAGCTCCGGCGGCACCGCTTCCCACCAGCGCAGGTACGGCTTGGCATCGGTCGCCTTGATGTCCGCGTTGACCTTGGCCACCGTCGCGTTGGGCGGGTTGGCCTTGTCGTTGCCGATGTAGTTGCCCGAGGCCGCGCCCCAGGCGTTGGCGCCATCGACCGAGACCCAGTAGTCGAGCGCCTTCATCGTCGCCGGATCCTTGGCGCCCTGGGTCGAGACCACGATCGGCGCGCCTTCGACGATCACGGCGCTGTCCGCCCCCGCGACCTCGTTCGGCATGATGAAGACGCCGATGTCGTCGGGCTTCATGCCGGCTTTCGTCACCAGCCCGTAGGCCCATTCGCCGATCAGGTACATCGCGCCGGCGCCGCGGGCGAAGTCGTTCACCTCCTCGGTCGAGCGGGGATCGGAGAACCAGCCCTTCGCGTACATGTCGGACCACGCGGTGAAGACGTCGCGCACCGCGTCGCTGTCATAGGCCACGCTGCCGTCGTTGAGCCCGTCATAGGCCTCGGGGTGCATGCGCAGCAGCAGCTCCTGAAACCAGATGAAGCCGCGCCAGCCTTCCTGCACCGTGGCGACGAACGGCGTCTTGCCCGCGGCCTTGATCTTCTCGGCCGCCGCCGTCAGGTCCGCCCAGGTCTTGGGCTCGGACAGCCCGAGATCGGCAAAGACCTTCTTGTCGTAGAGCACGACCCAGCGGGCCAGCACCATCGGCACCGCATAGGGCACGCCGTCGACGAGGAAGAGCTCCTTCGCCGAGGCGCTGTATTCGCCCGAGCCTTCCATCTTCGCCCAGAGATCGCTCAGGGGTGCGATCTGCCCGGTCGCGACCAGCTCCTTGAACGTCGTGCCGGTCCACCAGGTAAAGAGGTTGGGAGCCTCGCCCGATGCGACCGAGGCCTGGATGAAGGCCTTGTACTGCTCGGCGGTGGCGTAGGGCGTCTCCTTGATGAGCACCCCGGTGGCAGCCTCGCTCGCCTTGCCGACCGTCTGCAGCTGCTGCGACCAGAAGCCCTTGTCGTGGAAGAGCTGCACCTCGTCAGCCATTGCGGCAGCGCCGGCCAGGACCGAGCCCGCCACCGCCCCCATCAGGAATGTCCGGATGTTCATGTTTTCCTTCCTCCGTGTGCGCGATCAGATCTTCCGCAGGCTCAGCTCGGTCTCGACGTCGAAGAGGTGCAGCCGCTCTCCGTTCAGCTGGAAGCGCAGCCGCTCGCCGTCCTCGACCAGTCGCGGATGCTGCATCCGCGCGATGAACCGCGCCGGCCCGAGCTCGGCAAACAGCATGGATTCGTTGCCGAGAAGCTCGGTCAGGGTCACGGTCGCCTCGATCTCGGTGGCGCCACCGATGTGCAGCCCGTGGCCGATCGGGATGATGTCCTCCGGGCGCAGGCCACCGGTCACCGGCGCGCCGATGCGGCCGGTCACGTCGAAGCGGCCGGGCGGCAGCCGGATGCGGAAGCCCGCGGTCTCGAACGCCAGCCCGCCGTCCGCTTCGACCACCCGTCCGTCGAAGAAGTTCATCTGCGGCGTGCCGATGAAGCCGGCGACGAAGCGGCTCGCCGGGCGCTCGAACACCTCGAGCGGCGCGCCCTGCTGCGCGATCTCGCCGTCCTTCATCACCACGATGACGTCGGCCAGCGTCATCGCTTCGATCTGGTCGTGGGTGACGTAGATCGTGGTGACGCCGAGCCGGTGCTGGAGCCGCTTGATCTCCACCCGCATCTGGTTGCGGAGCTTGGCGTCGAGGTTCGACAAGGGCTCGTCGAACAGGAACACCTCGGGCTCGCGCACGATGGCGCGGCCCATCGCCACCCGCTGGCGCTGCCCGCCCGACAGCTCCGAGGGGCGGCGGGCCATGTAGGGCTGAAGTTCCAGCGCCTCGACTGCGGTCGCGATGCGGCGGGTGATCTCGGGCCCGGGCACCTTGGCGAGGTTGAGCGAGAAGGCGAGGTTCTCCTGCACCGTCATGTGCGGGTAGAGCGCATAGGTCTGGAACACCATCGCGACACCGCGCTCGCGCGAGGGCAGGTCGGTGGCGATCCGGTCGCCGATGCGCAGCTCGCCGTGCGAGATGCTCTCGAGCCCGGCGATCATCCGCAGCGTCGTCGACTTGCCGCAGCCCGACGGCCCCACCAGCACGACGAAGGCGCCGTCGGGAACGTCGAGGTCGATGCCACGCACCGCGACCTGCCGGCCATAGACCTTGACGAGTTCCTTGAGCGTGACTTGCGCCATCAGCGCGCCCCGGCCAGCGACTTCAGCCGCGGGTCGGCATAGTTCTGCTCCGGCCAGATCGAGAACCAGCTCGGGCGGCCGGGATCGCGGTCATAGGCATAGCCGCCCGTGGCGCGGAAGTGCTCGGCATATTCCGCGATCTTGTCGCGGCTGACCTCGATGCCGAGCCCGGGCCCGGTCGGCACCGCGATCGCGCCGTCGACATAGGCGAGCTTGCCCCCAGCGAGGATGTCGTCGGTCAGATGATGGTAATGCGCATCCGCCGCGAAATTGAGGTTGGGCAGCACCGCCCCGAGCTGCAGCATCGAGGCGAGCTGGATCCCGAGCTCGCCCGAGGAATGCACCGCCGCCGAGCGCTGGAAGGTCTCGAGCACCTGCCCCGCCTTCACCGCCTGCCGCAGCCCGCCCCAGAACGTCGTGTCGAGCAGGATCACGTCGACGAGGTCGTGGCGGACGCACTGCGCCAGCTGCTCGAAGTTCACCACGACCATGTTGGTGGCGGTCGGCACCGGCTGGCCCTCGCGGACCCGCCGCATGCCCTCGAGGCCCCAGGTCGGATCCTCGAAATAGTCGTTGTTGAGATCGGCGATCGCCCGCCCGACCCGGATCGCCTCCTCGACCGACCACACGCCGTTGGGGTCGAGCCGCACCCGGTCCTCGGGGAAGGCGTCGGCAAGTGCGGTGAACACCGCCACGTCGTGGTCGACGCCGAAATGCCCGCCCTTCAGCTTGTGGGTGCGGAAGCCATGCCGCGCCTTGAGCTCGCGCGCGTGGGCGACGATCTCCTCCGGGCCGGTCTCGCCGCCGACGCCGTTCGCCTCGTAGCGGTAGAAGAGATAGGAGGCGAAGGCCACCCGGTCGCGGATCGCGCCGCCGAGCAGCGCATGCGCCGGCACGCCGAGGCGCTTGCCGGCCAGGTCGAGACAGGCCATCTCGATCGCCGCATGCAGCTGGGCGCGGTTGTTGTAGAGCGTGGCGGTGGGGTTCATCAGCTTCCACCGGAGCTGCTCCAGGTTCAGCGGATCGTGCCCGCGCAGATACGGCAGGAGCGACCGGACCGAAGCTTCGGCGCTTTCGCCGCCGCCGCCGAGCTCGCCCCAGCCGGAGAGGCCGTCGTCGCCGACGACCTCGACGATGGTCCGGATGAACCGTCCCCAGTGCGCGCCGGCGGAATGCCGGAGCGGCGCCTCGATCGGGACCGCGACCGTCGTTGCCCGGATGTCTGCGATGGTCATCGTCGCGCTCACTTCCTCTTCGGCGAGCCGCCGATCCGCGTCAGCAACCCGCCATCGACCCGCACCACCTCGCCGGTCACGAAGGCCGCCTTGTCCGAGAGCAGGAAGGCGACGACCTCGGCCACCTCGCGGGCCTCGGCCGGGCGGCCGAGCGGATGCATGGCGTTGATCTCGTCCCAGACCGCAGTCGGGTCGTCGGCGAGCCCCACCGCCCACTCGAGCATCGGCGTGCGCACCGAGCCGGGCGCGACCGCGTTCGAGCGCACCCCCTCGGCCGCGAAATCGACCGCGATCGAGCGCGCAAGCCCGATCAGCCCGTGCTTCGAGACGGTATAGGCCGCCACGTTCTGCTGCGTCGCCAGCCCCTGGACCGAGGCCATGAAGACGCAGGCGCCCCGGTGGCGGACCAGCTGCGGCAGGAGGGCGCGGGCGATCAGGAAGCCGCCGCGCAGGTTGACGTCGAGCACCTCGTCCCAAGCCTCGGGGGTGGTGTCCACGGCGTTGCCGTACCGCTGGATTCCGGCGTTGTGCGACAGCCCTTTCGCCCCGCCGAAGCTCTCGGCGGCGGCCGCCGCCTGCGCCGCCGTTTCCTCATCGGCGACGGAACCCACGACGGTGGCAACCGCGAGACCGGCCTCGCGCGTCCGCTCGGCAATGGCCGAAAGCCCGGCCGCGTCCGAGTCGACCAGCACGAGCGGCGCTTGCGTCGCTTGCAGAACCTCGACGACCGCGGCGCCTATGCCTTTGGCGGCACCCGTAACGACAATGCACACTTCCCGGCCTCCTCCCTGCTCGAGAGGGAGATGGCACACTACCATGGTAGTCGTCAAGTCACGTCGAACGTCGTTCGGCCCGGCCCCCCGTGCGGTCGGCGGCAGCCGTGTGCTAGAGCGGGCAGGGCGCCCGCTGGCGCAAGCCGCTGGGGAGCCGGAGAATGCCTACCGTTGTCATCGAAGCGGGCAGCATGGGTGCCGCATGCTGCGCCGGGACCGCGCTCGCCGTGGCGCGAGACACGCGAGACTTCTGATGACCGACAACCTCCGCGCTGCCGCGATCCTGACGCTGTCGATGCTCGTCTTCGCGATGGAGGACGCGCTCATCAAGCTGCTCACCCGCGACCTGCCGTTCTCCGAGGTGCTGGCACTCATCGCGCTCGCCGGCGTGGTTGCCTTCGCCGGAATGCTGCGGGCCCAAGGCGGGCGGTTCTGGACGCGCGCGCTGCTGCACCCCGCCGTCATGCTGCGCAACGCCACCGAGGCCTTCGCCTCGGTCGCGATCGTGCTGGCGCTCGGGCTGACCGAGCTCTCGACCACGGCGGCGATCATGCAGGCGACGCCGCTCTTCATCACCCTCGGCGCTGCCGTCTGGCTGCGCGAGGGCGTCGGCTGGCGGCGCACGACGGCGATCATCATTGGCTTCGTCGGCGTCATGCTGGTGGTGCGCCCGGGCCTCGCCGGCTTCGAGCCGGCCTCGCTCTGGGCGGTCCTGGCGGCGATGGGCTTTGCGGTCCGCGACCTCGCCACGCGGCGGGTGCCGAGAGACATGCGCTCGGCGCACCTCTCCGCCTCGGCCTTCGCCGGGCTTCTCGTCGCCGCCGCGGTGATGGCGCTCCTGCTCGGCGAGAAACCGGCGCTGCCGAACCAGTCGCAGACGGTGCTGGCGCTTCTCTGCGTGGTCTGCACGATCAGCGGCTACGGGCTGCTCGTCACCGCCACCCGGATCGGCGAGGCCTCGGCCGTCGCGCCGTTCCGTTATGCGCGCCTCGTCTTTGCGCTCGCGCTCGCGGTGATCGTCTTCGGCGAGCGGCTGGATGCGCTGACCCTGGCCGGCTCGGCGATCATCATCGGCTCGGGGCTCTACACCTTCTGGCGCGAGGCGCTGCTCGCCCGCCGCCGTGCCGCGGCCGCTGGTTCGTCCCTTCCCGCCCGGTCAGTGTCCGTCGGTCAGTCGTCCGCCTCGGGCGTGCAGTAGATGCCGTGCAGGGCCTCGAGGACGCCCTGCACGCGCGGGTCGCTGATGCGGTAGTAAAGCACCTGGGCGTCGCGGCGCGTGGTGACGAGGCCGTCGGCGCGGAGGCGCGCGAGGTGCTGCGACAGCGCCGACTGGCTGAGCCCGACCGCCTCGGCGAGCGCGCCCACCGACATCTCGGTCGCGAGCGCCAGCCGGCAGAGCACCAAGAGCCGCTTCTCGTTCGCTAGGAGCCGCAGCGTGGCGCTGACCTCGCCGACCTTCTCCTCCAGCGCGTCGATATCGGGTTTCGTGGCCGTGATCCTTGCATTAGGTATTGCTAAATTAGCAGTCAGTGATATATGCGTCAAGCGCCAAACCGACGCTGACCCTTGTTCCAGGAGACCAACCCTCGTGACCCTCGACCGCTCCGTCCTCGCATTCGCCGGCTGCATGGTGCTCCTCTCGCTTGCGCTGACCACCTGGGTGTCGCCGCACTTCGTCTGGCTCACCGTCTTTGTCGGGCTCAACCTCCTCCAGTCGGCGTTCACCGGCTTCTGTCCGATCGCCCGCCTGTTCCGCAAGCTCGGCATCCGGCCGGGCACCGCCTTCTGAAGGCCCGCCATGCGCGCGCTTCTCCTCACCGCGGGCCTTCTCGCCGCCGGCGCGGCCTCAGCGGGAACGCTCACGCTCGCGCCCGAGCCGATCACCGAATGGAAGCCGATCTTCGGCACGGTGGCACCGCGGAACGAGGTGCCGGCGCGCGCCCGCATCGGCGGCCTCATCGACGCGCTCCTCGTCACCGAGGGCGACGAAGTGACCGCCGGAGAGCGGATCGCGACGGTGCGCGACGAGAAGATCGGCTTCCAGATCACGGCCTACGACGCACAGATCGAAGCGCTGAAGGCGCAGCTCGCCACCGCCGAGACGGAGCTCGGCCGCGGCGAGACCCTGGTCGAGCGCGGCGTGAGCACGCGCCAGCAGGTCGATCAGCTGCGCACCACCGTCGACGTCACCCGCGGCCAGCTCGCCACCGCCGAGGCCGCGCGCGCCGTCGTCGTGCAGCAGGCGGCCGAGGGCGACGTGCTCGCGCCTGAGAACGGCCGCGTGCTGCGTGTCCCCGTCACCCGCGGCGCGGTCATCCTCGCCGGCGAGCCGGTGGCGACCATCGGCTCGGGCGGGCTCTTCCTGCGCCTCGC
>JBDHSS010000041.1:0-14974 GCA_039808205.1 Paracoccaceae bacterium
TGGCGCTCGTCCTCGTGTTCGCGAGTCCCGCCGCCGACCGCGCGGCGCTGGCCGCGGCGGCGGCCGAGCGCTTCGCCGGCGTTCCAGTCATCGGCTGCACCACGGCGGGCGAGATCGACAGCGACGGTTACGTCGAGCAGGCGGTGGTGGCGGTCGCCTTCCGCGCCAGCCACTTCATCGCCCGCACTGCGCTCATTCCGGGGCTGCGCACGCTCGATCCCGACGCGGCCGCCAGCCAGGCGGCGCGGCTGCGCGCCGAGCTCGGGCCCGCCGAGCCCGGGTGGCGCTGGGAGTTCGCCTTCCTCGCCGTCGACGGCCTGTCGCGGCGCGAGGACGAGCTTGTCACCGCGCTGCGCCTCGGGCTCGGGCCGGTGCCGCTGTTCGGCGGCTCGGCCGGCGATAGCCTCGACTTTCGCGAGACCTTCGTGCTGGCCGACGGCTCTTTCCGCGACGACTCCGCGGCGCTGGCAGTGCTGCGCACCCGCTGTCCGATCGAGGTGTTCAAGTTCGACAATCTCCGGCCGATCGGCATCAAGATGGTGGTGACCGACGCCGAGCCGGAGCGGCGCATCGTGCGCGAGCTGAACGCCGCACCCGCGGCCGAGGAGTACGCCCGTCTGATCGGCCGCGACCCGAGCGAGCTCACGCCCTTCGTTTTCGCCTCGCACCCGATCGTGGTTCGGGTAGGCGGCCAGCACCACGTGCGCGCGATCCAGAAGGTCGAGCCGAACGGCGACCTCGTGTTCTTCTCGGCGATCGACGAGGGGCTGGTGCTGACGCTGGCCGACGCGATGCCGATCGCCGAGCATCTGGAGGCGGCGCTCGGCGATCTCTCGCGGCGCGGGCGGCCGGAGGCGATCCTCGCCTGCGACTGCATTCTGCGCCGGCTGGCGGTGGAGCAGGTGCAGGGCACGCGCGAGGTGTCGCGGATCCTCGCCGCCAACCACGTCGTCGGCTTCAGCACCTATGGCGAGCAGTTCAACTCGGTCCACGTCAACCAGACGATGACGGGCGTCGCCATCTACCCGGCCGAGGAGGGCGGGCGATGACGCGCGCGCTGCTGCGCCCCGGAGACAGCCTCGAGACCCAGAACGCCAAGCTCCTCAAGATGACCGCGGCGCTGATGCGGCGGGTCGAGCAGTCGACCGACGACAGCGGTGCGGCCTACGCGCACTTCCAGCGCGCGGTCGTGCTCGAGGACCAGGTGCGCGAGCGCACACGCGACCTCGAGCGCACGCTCGAGCTTCTGAACCGGTCGAACGCGCGGCTGTCGCAGGCGATGCAGGAGGCGGAAGGCGCGCGGGCCGATCTCTTCGACGCGCTCGAGTCGGTGCGCGAGGGCTTCGCGCTCTTCGACCAGAACGACCGGCTCGTCATGTCGAACAGCCGCTTCTGCCTGTCGCTGCCCGACATCACGCCGCACCTGCGGCCGGGCCTGCGCTTTCTTGAGTACGTCGGGCTCGCCGCGCGCAGCCCGCACCTCGCGCTGCCCGAGGGCCGCTCGCGCTTCGGCTGGATGAAGGAGCGGCTGCGCCACCACCGGCTGCCATCGGTGACCTTCAACGTGCAGACGACGGCCGAGCGCTGGATCCAGGTCAGCGAGCAGCGCACGCCGGGCAACGGCACGGCGATCCTGCAGACCGACATCACCGAGCTGATCCAGCTGGAGCGGCAGGAGCGCGACAAGCTCCTCGACGAGCAGGCGAGGCTGATCCGGGCGACGCTCGACCATGTCGACCAGGGCATCGCGATCTTCGACGCCCGGCAGCGGCTGGTGGGCTGGAACGCCCGGCTGCGCGCGCTCTTCATGCCGCCGGCGCGGGTGCTCAGGGTCGGTACCGGCTTCGCCTGGCTCGCCGAGCACTTCCGCGCCGCGCTGGTGCCGGAGGACGCGCCGGCCTTCGACCAGCTTGTCGGCTGGGTCGAGCGCGCCGGCATCCGGCCGCCGCTCGACCTGCAGATCAAGACCCGGAACGGCATCCGGCTCGACCTCTTCGGGCAGGAGATGCCGGACCGCGGCTTCGTCATCAGCTTCACCGACGTGACCGCTGAGCGCGAGGCGAGCCTCGCGCTCCTGGCGGCGAACGAGAGCCTCGAGGCGCGCGTGCTGGAGCGGACGCTGGCGCTCCGTGACGCCTTGGCGGAGGCCGAGCGGGCGAACGCGTCGAAGTCGCGCTTCGTCGCCGCGGCGAGCCACGACCTGCTGCAACCGCTGAGCGCGGCGAAGCTGTTTCTCGCCGCGCTCGAGGCGACCGATTCGGCCGACGAGCTGGCGCTGACCGTCAGCCGCGCCCGCAGCGCCTTCGAGAGCGTGGAGAGCATCCTCGGCGCGCTCCTCGACATCTCGCGGCTCGACTCGGGGGCGGCGGGCATGACGCTCTCCACCATTCCGCTCGACGCGCTGCTGGTGCGGCTCGGCGACGAGTTCCGCGCGCTCGCGCGGCAGAAGGGGCTCGACCTCCGCGTGGTGCCCTCGAGCCTCGCGGTGCGCAGCGATGCCTCCTACCTGCGGCGCATCGTGCAGAACCTGCTCGCCAACGCCGTGCGCTACACCCGGACCGGCAAGGTGCTGCTCGGCGTGCGCCGGGTCGCGGGGGCGGCGCGGATCGAGATCTGGGATACCGGGCCCGGCATCCCGGCGGGGGAGCGCGAGGCGGTCTTTCGCGAGTTCCACCGGCTCGCGACCGGCCACGGCGCCGGCGGCATGGGGCTCGGGCTCACCATCGTCGAGCGCGCGTGCGCGCTGCTCGGCCATCCGCTCGAGCTCGTCTCGGTGGAAGGGCAGGGGACGGGATTCCGGGTGACGGTGCCGCTCGCCGGCGACCGGCCGGCGCGCAGCGAGGCACGCGCGACCGCGCCAGCCGGCGCGGTCGACGGGCTGGTGGCGCTGCTGATCGAGAACGACGAGTCGGTGCGCACGGCGCTGGCCGGGCTCCTGGAGACCTGGGGAGCGAGCACGCTCGACAGCGCCGGTGCCGACGAGGCGATCCAGCTCCTCGACGACCTCGGCATCGCGCCTGACGTCATCGTCGCCGACTACCATCTCGACGACAGCCTCGACGGGCTCGACGCCATCGCCGCCGTCCGGGCCCGGCACGGCGTGATCCCGGCGGTGCTGGTCACTGCCGACCGCGGCCGCGCGCTCGCCGACCGCTGCCACGCGCTCGGGATCCCGCTCCTCAGCAAGCCGGTGGAGCCGGGGCTCCTGCGCCACTTCCTGTCGCGCTTCCGCCCGGATCCCGGGCCGCGGTAGGGGCGACAACAACCGAAATGACCGAAGCCGGGCTTTGCCCCGCAAGTCCCGGCCCGATAGGAAAACGCGCCAGTGGCGCGTTTTCCAGGCCGCTGGCCGGAGCCCCTGCGATGGCGAGGGGCGTCGTGCGCCGCCGCCGATGCAATCCGTCCGCAACCGCTCCTGGCGGCTTCGCAAGCGCATCCGCGGCAGGGCGCATGCAGACGGATTTGTCGCTCGTCAAATCCGTCGAGACGCCACGGTCGCGCAGGCGTCGCGCCGCGGCGCCCTGTCCTCACATCTTCTTCTGCGTGTCCTGGGCGGTATCGCTGACGGCGTGGCCGGCCGAGGAGATGTCCTTGCCGGCGCCCTGCACGGTGTTGCAGGCGGCCAGCGTCGTGGCAGCGAGAAGGATCAGCGCGAAGGTACGGGTCATCTGGAAAGCTCCGAAAACAGAAGATGTTCCGGCGAACGCGCCGGCCGCCGGACGGGTTCCATCTGGAGGCGCGGGCTCAGCGGCGGCGAGGCGCGCGGACGCGGACCTTGGCCGGGCGCGGCCGGCTTGCACCGGCCCAGAGCAGCCCGCCGGTCAGGGCCACCAGCGTGGTGACGTCGACGATCCAGGGGAGATGGGACATGTGCGAACTCCTGACGCTCCTTGCTACCATCAAGCATGTCGCGCGGCGATTTCAAGGGGCCGGAATCCGGAGGTCACCGTGGAGTGACGCAGGCATCACGCGCGTCGCGTCTTTCGCGACTGCGCCCGCCTCCTATATGATGGCCGCGACACGCACGCCCCGCGCCTTCGGAGGAGCCCGCCGATGTTTCCTGCCGCCCTCGCCCCCTTCGCCTGGACCGCGCTTCGGCTCGGCACCGTGGCGGCGGTGGCGCTGATCGCCTCGCGCCGCGCCTCGCAGCCGAAGGATGTCGAGCACCAGGCAGTGCTCGACGGGTTGCCCGAGGGCGTCGACGGCCACGCGCACCGCGCCGAGGCCGAGCGCGGCCTGCACGGGCACGGACGCATGCGGCGCACGCTCCGGCTGCGGCCCGGCGGGCCGGCGATCGAGATCGACGCGGCCGCGCTCGGCCGCGTGCGCCTGCGGCGGGTCGGCTGAATGCGGCTCTATTCAGCGCCGGCGTCGCCGTTCGCGCGCAAGGTCGTGGTGACGCTGCACGAGACCGGGCTCATCGACCGGGTGGAGCTGGTGGCCGCGGGCGTGTCGCCGACCGCACCCGGCACGCTGCCGCTGGCGGCGAACCCGCTCGGCAAGATCCCGACGCTCGAGCGCGACGACGGGCCGGCGCTCTACGACAGCCGCGTCATCTGCCGCTACCTCGACGACCTGGCCGGGACTGGGCTCTATCCGGCGGCGCCGCGGCTCTGGGAGACGCTGACGCTCGAGGCGACGGGCGACGGCATCGCTGACGCGGCGCTCCTGATGGTCTACGAGGTGCGGACGCGGCCCGAAGGCCAGCGCAGCGCTGCGTGGGTCGAGGGCCAGTGGCAGAAGGTGAGCCGCGCGCTCGACGCGCTCGAGGCGCGCTGGCTCGCCAACCTTGCGGCGCCGCTCTGTGCCGGCCAGATCGCCGTCGGCTGCGCGCTCGGCTATCTCGACCTCCGGCTCGGCGAGCGCGGCTGGCGCGACGGCCGTCCGGGGCTCGCCGCCTGGCACGCGCGCTTCGCCGCGCGGCCGGCGATGCTGGCGACGCCGCCGGGCTGAGGCATGGAGCACGAGACGCTCGACCTGGCAGACGGCCGCCGCATCGCCTATTGCCGGCGCTCGGGGCGCGCGCCCGGCGTGGTCTTTCTCGGCGGCTTCCGCTCGGACATGACCGGCACCAAGGCGAGCTTTCTCGACGGCTGGGCGGCGGGGCGCGGCCAGGCCTTCCTGCGCTTCGACTATACCGGCCACGGCGCCTCGTCCGGCGACTTCACCGGCGGCGCGATCGGCGACTGGGCGCGCGACGCGGCCGAGGCGGTCGAGCGGCTGACCGCCGGGCCGCAGATCCTCGTCGGCTCGAGCATGGGCGGCTGGATCGCGCTTCTCATCGCCCGGCAGCTGCCTCAGCGCGTCGCCGGACTCGTCGGCATCGCGGCGGCGCCTGACTTCACCGAGGACTCGATGTGGGCGGCGATGGACGCGGCCACCCGCGCGCGGCTCGCCGCCGACGGGTGCATCGAGGCCGCCTCGCTCTACGAGGATCCCTATCCGGTCACTGCCCGGCTGATTGAGGACGGCCGCCGGCATCTCGTGCTGCGCGCGCCGCTCAAGCTGCCGTTCCCGGTGCGGCTGCTGCACGGCACCGCCGACGCCGAGGTGGCGCCCGAGGTGGCGCTCCGGCTGCTCGCCCATGCCGAGGGGCCCGACATCCGCCTGACACTGGTCAAGGAGGCCGACCACCGCTTCTCGACGCCGGAGATGCTGGCGCTGCTGGCGCGCACGCTCGACGAGATCATCCCCTCCGCGCCATGATCCGCGCCGCGAGCTTCGGCAGCGCGATCACCGCGATGAGCAGGAGCCCGACGAAGATCGACATGACGATCCCGGGCACGTTGAGGAGCCCGAAGCCGAAGGTCACCATGCCGAGCACCAGCGCGGCGAGGACAACGCCGGCGATGGTGCCCGAGCCCCCGAGGATGTCGACGCCGCCGAGCACCACCATCGTGACCACCTCGAGCTCCCAGCCGAGCGCGATCGACGGCCGCGTCGAGCCGAGCCGCGAGGTCAGGCAGACGGCGGCGACGCCGGACATGAGGCCGGTCAGGAGGAACAGCAGGAACTTCACCCGCGCGACCCGGATGCCGGAGAAGAGCGCCGCGACCGGGTTGTTGCCGATCGCGTAAACCGCACGGCCGAAGCTGGTGCCGTGGAGCAGCACACCGAAGGCGAGCGCAGAGACGGCAAAGAGCACCAGCTCGAAGGAGAACACCCACCCGACGTAGCCCTGGCCGAAGAAGGCGAAGTCCGCCGGATAGCCGGTGTAGGCCTGATCGCCGAGCACGATGAAGGCGATGCCGCGGAAGAGGCTCATGGTGCCGATCGTCGCGACAATCGACGGCAGGCCGAGGCGGGTGACGAGCGTGCCGTTGACGACGCCGCAGAGAAGCCCGGTGCCGACGCCGATGGCGACGAGGACCGGCGTGCCGACGCCGTACTGGAGCGCGGTCCCCATGGCGGTCGAGGCGAGCGCAATGATCGCGGCGACCGAGAGGTCGATCTCGCCGGCAATGATGAGGAGCGCCATGGGAAAGGCGATCAGCGCCTTCTCGGTGAAGTTGAACGAGGCGTCGGAGAGGTTCCACGGGTCGAGGAAGTAGGGCGAGGCAAAGGCGTTGGTGACGAAGATCGCCACCGCCACGACGAGGAGCAGCGCCTCCCAGCTCCGGAGCGCGCGGGCCAGCCGGCCCCGGCGGCGGTCGGGGACGGCGCGGCCCGTGTCCGGTGCGGCGGTCATCGCGCGTGCTCCGCGCGCTTCAGGATCACCCGTCCCTTCACCCGCTCGGCCCGGGCGTTGACGGCGACGGCGACGATGATGGCAAGGCCCGAGATCGCCAGCTGCCAGAACGGCGAGACGTGCACGACGGGCAGCGCGTTCTTGATGACGCCGAGAAACAGCGCCCCGAGCGTCGCGCCGGCGACCGAGCCGATGCCGCCGGCGATCGAGACGCCGCCGATGACGCAGGCGGCGACGACGTCGAGCTCGAAGCCGCCGGCGATGTCGACGTAGGCGACGGCGTAGCGCGCGACCCAGAGGTAGCCGCAGAGCCCGGCGAGGGTGCCGGAAAGGACGTAGGCGGCGAACCGCGTGCGGCCGACGTCGATGCCGGCGTAGACCGCGGCGCGCGGGTTGCCGCCGACGGCGTAGAGGGCGCGGCCGAGTGCGGTGCGGGTGGTGAGGAGGCCGACGAGGATCACCGCGACGACGGCGACGAGGCTGAGGAGGTGGATGCCGAGGACGGCGGTGCGGGGCAGCGCCTTGAAGGCCGGGCTCATCTCGTGGGCGTTGATCCAGGCGCCGCCCGAGATCAGGAAGATCACCCCGCGGTAGATCGTGAGCGTGCCGAGCGTGGCGACGATCGGCGGGATCTCGAGCTTCCAGACCATCAGGCCGTTGATGGCACCGAGCCCGGCGCCCAAGCCTGCGGCGAGGAGCGCGAGGAGAACGATCGGGATCTCGGGGTGAGCCGCGTTCAGCATGGCGACGACCATGCCGGTCAGGGCGAGCGTCGCCGCGACCGAGAGGTCGATGCACTTGGTCAGGATCACCGCCATCTGGCCGAGCGCGAGCACGATGAGGATCGCGGTGTCGTTGAAGACGGCGGCGAGGTTGGAGGGTGCGGCAAAGGCCGGGAAGCGCAGCGCGATGAGAGCGATGAGGACGAGGATCGCGAGGGCGAGCAGGATCTCGCGCGAGCGGACGAGGCGCTCCATCAGGCGGCCTCGAGGCCGGCGGCGGCGCGCACCAGCCGCTCGGGGGTAAGGCCGTCCCGGTCGTACTCGGCCACGATGCGGCCCTCGCGCATGACGATGACGCGGTCGGACATGCCGAGGATCTCGGGGATCTCGGAGCTGACCATGATGACGGACAGGCCCTCGGCGGCGAGCTCGGCCATGAAGGCGTGGACGGCGGCCTTGGAGCCGATGTCGATGCCCTTGGTCGGCTCGTCGAGGATGATGACCCGCGGCCGGGTGGCGAGCCACTTGGCGATGACGACCTTCTGCTGGTTGCCGCCCGAGAGGTCGCCCACGTCCTGGTCGAGGGCCGCGGCGCGCAGGTCCAGCCGGCGGGTGTAGGCGCGGGCGAGGGCGAACTCGGCAGCCAGGCGCAGGAAGCCGTGGCGGGACAGGCGCGAGAGCGACGGCAGCGTCACGTTCTGGAAGATCGGCAGGCCGATCACCGCGCCCTGGCGGCCGCGGTCCTCGGGGACGTAGACGATGCCGCGGGCGACCGCCTGGGCGGGGCTGCGGATGACAGTGATCTTCTCGTCGATCCGCACCACGCCCTTCGACGGCCGGGTGACGCCGAAGAGCGCCTGCATCAGCTCGCTGCGGCCGGCGCCGACGAGGCCGTAGAAACCGAGGATCTCGCCTTTTCTCAGGCTGAAGCCGATGCCGTCGAACTCGGTCGGGTGGCTGTAGCCGGCGACCTGCATCACCGGCGGGCCGGGGCGTCGCTCGCGGTGCGGGAAGATCGCGTCGATCGAGCGGCCGACCATCAGCGTGACGAGGCGGTCCTCGGTCGCGTCGGCAATGTGGCCCTCGCCGACCATGCGGCCGTCGCGGAACACGGTGTAACGGTCGGCGATGCGGAAGATCTCGTCGAACTTGTGGCTGATGAACAGGATCGCCTTGCCCTCGGCCTTCAGCCGCTCGACGAGGTCGTAGAGCTCGGCGATCTCCTTGTGCGAGAGCGAGGCGGTCGGCTCGTCCATGATGACGACGCGGGCGTCGATCGACAGCGCGCGAGCGACGGCAACGAGGTGCTTGCTGGCGATGCCGAGGTCGCGCAGCCGCGCTCGCGGGTCGATCGTCGCGCCGACGCGGGCGAGGAGCGCGCGGGCCTCCGTGCGCATCCTGTCCCAGTCGATGAGCCCGAGGCGGGTGCGCGGGGCGTGGCCGAGGAAGATGTTCTCGGCCACGCTGAGGTCGTCGAAGAGCACCGTCTCCTGGTGGATCGCGGTGACGCCGGCCGCGGCGGCGGCGTGGGCCGTCGGGAAGCCGACGGGCGCGCCGTCGAGGGTGATGCTGCCGGCGTCGGGCTGGTAGATGCCGGTCAGGATCTTGACGATCGTCGACTTGCCCGCGCCGTTCTCGCCGACGAGCGCCGTCACCTCGCCGGGGTAGAGGCGCAAGGCCACGGCGTCGAGCGCCTGGACGCCGGGAAAGGCCTTGGAAATGCCGTCGAGGGCGAGGAGCGGGGTCATGCGGGGCGCTCGGCGTGAGGTCGGTTCATCTTGACTGGCTTTGCCTCATCCACGGCTCCCGGCCACATTTCTCGCGCAACGGTGCAGCTGACGGATTTGGCGCGTGACAGATCCGTCCGCATCCGCCCTGCCGGGGGCGGATGCGTCGCGGCGCATCCGCCCGGGCGGACGCGGACGGATTGGAGCCGTCGGCGACACGCCACGCCCCTTCGCCGCCGCGCTCACGCGCTCTGGCGAACGGCCCGGCGAACGCATGCGTTCGCCTGTCGGGCCGGGACTCGCCCGGGCCTTCGGCCCGAGCTTCGGTCGTCAGAAGATCGACTTGAACTCCTCGATGTTCGATTTGTCGTAGACGAAGGGGTCGGCCATCGCGCCCTCGCGGTTCGCGTCGAGCTTGACCTTGCCCATCCGGCCCATCGGGATCTCGGCGCCGGGCTCGGCCTTGGCCTCGTCGGTGGCGAGGTTGTAGGCGATCATCGTCGCGGCATAGCCGAGATCGATCGGGTTCCAGATCGCGAAGGATTTCGACGCGCCCGACTCGACGTGCCCGGCCATCTCCGAGGGCAGCCCGAGGCCGGTCACGTTGATCTGGCCGACCTTGCCCGCGTCCTCGACCGCCTGCGCCGCGGCGACGATGCCGACGGAGGTCGGCGCGATGATCGCCTTGAGGTTCGGATAGGTCTGCATCAGGCCTTGAGTCTCGCGATACGACTTGTCGGCGAGGTCGTCGCCGTAGACCGTCGCCACGAGGTTGACCTTCGGATAGTTCGGCATCGCCTCCTTCATTGCGGCGATCCAGGCGTTCTGGTTGGTCGCGGTCGCCGAGGCCGACAGCACCGCGACGTCGCCGCCGTCGGGCAGGTTGTCGGCGGCGAGCTTGATGATCATGTTGCCGATCAAGGGCACCGACGACGGATCGAGCTGCATCTCGCGGCCCTCGGGCGCTACGCCAGAATCCCACGAGATCACGGTGATGCCGCGGTCCATCGCCTTCTTCAGCGCCGGCACCAGCGCGTCCTTGTCGTTGGCCGAGATGGCGATCGCGTCGACCTTCTGGGCGATCAGCGAGTTGATGACCTCGATCTGGCCCTCGGCGGTGGTGTCGGTCGGTCCGGTGTAGATGATCTCGACGTCGCCGAGCTCCTTGGCCGCCTCCTGCGCGCCCTTGTTCGCCGCCTCGAAGAAGCCGATGCCGAGCGCCTTGACCACCAGCGCGATGCGCTTCTGATCGGCGGCGTGCGCCGGGCCGCTCAGGAGCGCCGCGGCCATCGCGGCCGAGGCGATCAGTTTCGTCCAGATGCTCATCGTTCGTTCCTCCCCATGAGCGTTCTTCTTCATTGCCTTTTCCAAGCCTATCCGGCGGCCGCCGGCTCCGCCGATGCCGCCGCCTCAACCACGACCAGCCGCACGCCGGCCGCCTCGACCATCGCCGCGGCGGCGTCCGGGAGGCGGCTGTCGGTGACGATGGTGGCGATGCGCTCGAGCGCGCAGAGGACAAGGCTCGAGCGGCGCTCGAACTTGGTCGAGTCGACCAGCACCACGAGCTCGTCCGCCTGGTTCAGGAGCTTCTGCTCGGCCTGGATGATGAGCGGATCGGCCTCCATCAGCCCGAGCGCGCTGATGCCTTGCGCGCCCATGAACATCCGCCGGGCGTAGTAGTTGCGCGTCACGTCGTTCTCGAACGGCGACAGCACGATCAGCTGCTCGCGGTAGATCGTGCCGCCGGGCAGCAGGATGGTGTTCCGCGAGTGGCGCAAGAGGTGCTCGGCGATCGGGAACGAGTTCGTCAGGATCTGCAACCGTCGCTGGGCGAGCGGATAGACCATCTGGAACGTGGTGGTGCCGCCGTTGACGATGATCGACTCGCCGTCCTCGCAGAGCGCCACCGCGGCGCGGGCGATCGCGCGCTTCTGCGCGACGTTGGCGGTCTCGTTCAGACTGTAGGGGCGACCGGCAAGGCCGGCGAAGGGCGGCGGCGTGATCGCCTCGGCGCCACCGCGCACCCGGCGCAGGCGCTTCTGCATGTGCAGCGCGGCGATGTCGCGCCGCACCGTCGCCTCGGACGACTCGGTCAGCTCGACCATCTCCTGCACGGTGACGACCGGCCGGCCCTGAACCGCCGCCAGGATCACGCGATGCCGCTCCCTCTCGTGCAACGCCTTTCCCCTCTTTCGCAGCAGGCTCGCACCGGAGCCCGAGTCAGTCAATCAAATTCAATCAACTCCAGCCACGGATGCTCAGACGATGCCGCTGGCGGAGCCGCCGCTCGCCGGCCGTTCCGCCGCCTTCCGCGCGCGATAGCCCGAGGCGCGATAGGTGGCGACCGGGTCGATCGCGCCGCCGGCCCGCCGTCGCGCCTCCGCGAGGATCGGCTCGACATCGGTGCGGAAGGCGCGCTTCAGCATCTCGGAGCCGAGCAGCGCGTCGTTCGCGTTCTGGGCGGCATCGAGCGCCTCGCGGTCGACGAGGAGCGCCTGGGCGTAGGCGCGGCGGATCTCGGACGCGCTCGTCATCAGGCTCTCGATCGGGTCGGTGACGTTGTGGCTCTGGTCGATCATGTGCGCGGGCGCGAAGTCCCTGGCACCGCGCCGCTCGGCGTCGACGAGCTCGTTGAACACGAGGAACAGCTGGTAGGGGTTGATCGCGCCGGCGTCGAGGTCGTCGTCGCCGTACTTGCTATCATTGAAATGGAAGCCGCCGAGCTTGCCCACCTGCGCCAGCCGCGCGACGATCATCTCGATGTTGACGGTCGGCGCATGGTGGCCGAGGTCGACGAGGCAGAACGCCTTCGGCCCGAGCGCCTGCGCGGTCAGGTAGCTGGTGCCCCAGTCCTGCACCACGGTCGCATAGAACGCGGGCTCGTGGATCTTGTGCTCGGAGAAGAGCCGCCAGTCGTCGGGGAGGCCGGCGTAGATCGCGGCCATCGCCTCGAGGTAGCGCTCGAAGGCGCGGGTGAGGTTCGACTGGCCGGGGAAGTTCGCGCCGTCGCCGATCCACACGGTCAGCGCCTTCGCGCCGAGGGCGGCGCCGAAGGCGATGCAGCCGAGGTTGTGCTCGACCGCCTGCGCCCGCACCGCGGCGTCGGTATGGGAAAGCGAGCCGAACTTGTAGGACAAGGGCTGTCCGGGCGCGTCCTGGAAGGTGTTCGAGTTCATCGCATCGAAGCCGAGGCCAAGCTCGGCGCCGCGCGCGGCGAGCGCGGCGGGGTCGTCGACGCGATCCCAGGGGATATGCAGCGACACCCGCGGCGTCGCCCGTGCCAGCGTCTGGATCACCGCGCAGTCGTCGAGCTTCTCCCAGATGCCGCGCGGCTCGCCGGGGCCGGGGAAGCGCGCGAAGCGGGTGCCGCCGGTGCCGACGCCCCAGGAGGGGATCGCGACGCCGAAGCCGGCGACGGCTTCGGTGATGGCCTCGGCGTCGATGCCGCGACGATCGAGGTGCTCGCCGAGCGCGGCGTAGTCGGCGGCATGTGCCGCCGAGGCCCTAGCGTTCTCGCCGGCGAGGAATTCGGGGTCGAGGATCCGGTCCATGGCGCTCTACCTCGTGAACGACTGGGCGTTGCCCGCGTCGACGTTGAGGATGTTGCCGGTCGACTTGGCCGAGGCGTCGGAGACGAGGAACAGCACCGCCTCGGCGACGTCCTCGGGGTAGACCGAGCGCTTGAGAAGCGAGCGCTGGCGATAGTGCTCGTCGAGATCCCCGGGCGCGAGATTGTAGGCCGCGGCACGCTGCTCGCGCCACTCGCCCTCCCAGATGCGCGAGCCGCGCAGCACCGCGTCGGGGTTCACCGTGTTGACGCGAATGCCGAATGGCGCGCCCTCGAGCGCCACGCAGCGTGCGAGGTGGATCTCGGCGGCCTTGGCCGTGCAGTAGGCGGCAGCGTTCGGGCTGGCGGCGAGGCCGTTCTTCGAAGCGATGAACACCATGGCGCCGCCGAGGCCCTGGCGCTTCATCAGCTTGAACGCCTCGCGGCTCGCGAGGAAGTAGCCGGTGGCGAGGATTGCGAGGTTCCGGTCCCAGGTCTCGATGCCGGTCTCGTCGAGCGGTGCCGACGAGGAGATGCCGGCGTTGGAGACGAGGATGTCGAGGCCGCCATACTCGCGCGCCGCCGCGGCGATGGCGGCCGCGACCTCCGCCTCACGGGTCACGTCGACCGGCACTGCGCGCACCTGGTCGGCGCCGAAGCGCGCGGCGAAGCCGGCGCGGGCGGTCTCGAGCGCGGCGGCGTCGATGTCGGTCAGGACGACGCACGCGCCGTCCGCGAGAAGCCGCGCCGCGGTGGCGCCGCCGATGCCGCCGGCGGCGCCGGTGACGAGCGCGATGCGGCCGGCGAGCGGCTTCGGCCTCGGCATCCGCTGCAGCTTGGCCTCCTCGAGCAGCCAGTACTCGATGTCGAACGCCTCCTGCTCGGGAAGGCCCTGGTAGGTCGAGACGGCGGAAGCGCCGCGCATGACGTTGATTGCGTTGACGTAGAACTCGGCCGAGATCCGCGCTGTCGCCTTGTCGGCCGCGAAGGTGAACATGCCGACCTCGGGAACGAGGGTGACGACGGCGTTCGGGTCGCGCATCGCCGGGCTGTCAGGGTGCTTGCAGCGATCGTAGTAGGCGGCATAGTCGGCGCGATAGGCCTCGATGCTTGCCTTCAGCGCCTCCGGCGTGGCGCCGGCATCGAGCACCAGCGGGCGGATCTTGGTGCGCAGGAAGTGGTCGGGGCAGGAGGTGCCGAGTGCTGCGAGCGCGCCGAGGCGCTCGGAGTTGACGAACTCGAGCACCGCGTCCTGATCGTCGAAGTGCCCGACCTTGGCGCGCTCGGCGCCGATCAGGCCGCGGATCGCCGGCATCAGGTGCTCGGCAACCTCGCGGCGCTGCTCGGGCGGCAGCGCGGTGGTCGCCGGCCCGCCGAAGGCCGGGCCGGTGGCGCGGGCGGCCAGCCATTCGGTCGCCTGGTTGATGGTGGCGATGGTGTTCTCGTAGCAGTCGCGCGGGCTGTCGCCCCAGGTGAAGAGGCCGTGGCTGCCGAGGACGACGCCCTCCGCCTCGGAGTGGGCGCGGGCGAAGCGCTCGAGCATGAGCCCGAGCTCGAAGCCCGGCCGGCGCCAGGGCAGCCAGCCGATGCGCTCGCCGAAGACTTCGCGCGTCAGCGCCTCGCCGTCCGCGGCCGCGGCGATGGCGATGATCGCGTCCGGGTGCATGTGGTCGACGTCACGGTACGGCAGGAATGCGTGCAGGGCCGTGTCGATCGAGGCGGCGCGCGGGTTGAGGCCGAACGTGCAGTGCGACAAGAGGCCGACCATCTCGTCCTCGTGCTCGGGCCCGCGGTAGAGCCGCTTCAGCGCCTCGAGCCGGTCGAGGTCGAGCGTGGCAAAGCCGTCGAGCGTCATCGTGCCGAGATCGCCGCCCGAGCCCTTGACCCAGAGCACCGTCACCGGCGCGCCGGTCAGCGGATCGTGGTCGGGGATCTTGGCGGAGGTGTTGCCGCCGCCGTAGTTCGTCACCCGCTTGTCCGAGCCGAGCAGGTTCGAGCGGTAGAGCAGAAGCTCGGGCGCGGAGAGCCGCACGGCAACGCCCTCGTCCCAGAGGTTGGCGAGCAGGTCCAAGGCATCCTCCCGGCGGTGCTTTCGCGCGGGACTCACCCGCGGCCCGCTTGGCCCGAACTTAGCTGCCGTATCCCGGTCGCTGTCAATCAGTCTCGATCAGCTTCCGCCAGCACCGTTCATCGCCGCCGTCGCCAGCGCCCGCCAGCGGCGGGCGTAGTCGGCAAGGCCGGGCAGCGCCAAGGGCGGCTCGGCAGGGCCGGCGTCGGGCGGCGGCCCGCA
>JBDHSS010000042.1:0-14710 GCA_039808205.1 Paracoccaceae bacterium
TTGGCGGCGCTGCGCGCGGCTGCAACGGCCGGCGAGAACGTCATGCCCGCCTCGATCGCCGCGGCCAAGGCCGGCATCACCACCGGCGAGTGGGGTGCGGTGATGCGCGAGGTCTTCGGCGAGTATCGCGCGCCCACCGGCGTCGGCCGGGCCGCGGCGAGCGGCGGCAGTAACCTCGGCGAGGTGCGCGCCGCGGTCGAGGCGGCGAGCGCGCGGCTCGGCCGCCGGATCAAGTTCCTGGTCGGCAAGCCCGGCCTCGACGGCCACTCGAACGGCGCCGAGCAGATCGCCGTGCGCGCCCGCGACAGCGGCATGGAGGTGGTCTACGAGGGCATTCGCCTGACGCCCGCCCAGATCGTCAACGCCGCGCTCGAGGAGAGCGTGCACGTCGTCGGCCTCTCGATCCTCTCGGGCTCGCACCTGCCGCTCGTCGCCGAGGTCATGCAGCGGATGCGCGCCGCCGGGCTCGACGACGTGCCGGTGGTGGTGGGCGGCATCATCCCCGACGCCGACGCCGAGGCGCTGCTGGCCGAGGGAGTGGCGCGCGTCTACACGCCGAAGGACTTTGAGCTGAACCGGATCATGCTCGACATCGTCGCGCTCGCCGACCGGAGCGCACGCAAGGCCGCGTAAGGCAGCGACGAGATCCCGACCGAGGCGGCGGTCGGCCGCGTCGCCGGGAGAGCCGACTGCGGGCAGCCTCGAACGCGCCTCCCGCCTGCGATCTTTGAAACGACCCTGCGGCCGGCGCGAAACGGCGCGCCTCGACAGTCCCGGCCGGAACGGCAGGCGCCGTCACCGTGTTTCGGCACGGGAAGCAATCGGCAACGTCCGAGAATGGTCAAGGAGAGAGACCCGTGGGATACTACAGCGGCAGCGACGCGGCAGAGAACGTGCGCGGCACCTACATCGACGACAGCATCTATCTCTATGGCGGCAACGACGCCGCCCAGGGCAGCTTCGGCAACGACTGGATCTATGGCGGCGACGGCAACGACCGGCTGTTCGGCGGCGCGCAGGGCGACTACCTCTATGGCGAGGCCGGCGTCGACCGGCTGCGCGGCGAGGGCGGCAACGATGTCCTGACCGGCGGCGCGGGCGGCGACGTGCTCGACGG
This sequence comes from Paracoccaceae bacterium, assembly GCA_039808205.1. GTDB lineage: Bacteria > Pseudomonadota > Alphaproteobacteria > Rhodobacterales > Rhodobacteraceae > Amaricoccus. Next base: position 1,118 of record JBDHSS010000042.1, read on the forward strand.
CGGCACCGGCGACGACCGCTTCATGATCGAAGGCCGGGCCGAGATGCGCGGCGACCAGGTCTACGGCGGCACCGGCATCGACACGCTGGTCCTCGACCTCAGCGACGCCACCGCCTTCCGCTTTGCGGCACCCGACTCGATCGACGTGAGCAGCTTCGGCGGCATGACCTTCCGCGACGTCGAGCGCTACGAGATCGAGGGCAGCGCCCGCGGCGATGTCGTGACCGGGTGGCTGCTGGGCGACCGCCTCGACGGCAACGGCGGCAACGACCGGCTCTCGGGCTATTTCGGCGACGACTCGCTCGACGGCGGCGACGGCAACGACGCGCTCATCGGCGGGGGCGGCCATGACTTCCTTTTGGCCGGCGACGGCGCCGACCAGGTCCGCGGCGGCTTCGGCAACGACGGCCTCTACGGCGGCGCTGGCAGCGACCGGCTGGACGGCGAAAGCGGCGACGACAACCTCGAGGGCGGCGCCGGCGCCGACGCGCTGACGGGCGGCTTCGGCGACGACACCCTCGGCGCCGACAGCTTCACCGACTCCGGCACCGAGCGCGACGCGCTGAGCGGAGGCGGCGGCAACGACCTCCTGCGCATCGGCATCGGCGACGTCGCCTATGGCCAGGCGGGGTCCGACCGGCTGGACGCCTACTTCGCCGAAAGCGCGACGAACGAGACATTCATCCTGCGCCAGGCGGCGCACACCTTCGCCAACGGCGCGCGGGTCAGCGGCTTCGAGGCGCTCACCTACACCGGCGGCAGCGGCGTCGACCAGATCACCGGCGGGCGGTTCGCCGACGACCTGACCGGCGGCGGCGGCAACGACCGGCTGAACGGCGCGGCTGGCGGCGACGATCTCGACGGCGGCGACGGCAACGATCAGCTGAACGGCGCGACCGGCAATGACTACCTCGAGGGCGGCCGCGGCAATGACCGTCTGACCGGCGGAGGCGGCAACGACACGCTCAGCCACACCTCGGGCAACGACCGGCTCTTCGGCCAGGGCGGTGCTGACTCCTTCGAGATCGGCTGGGACGAGGCGAGCGACCTGCCCTACCGGGTGGCGATCAACGGCGGCGCCGGGCGGGATACCGTCGACTTCACCAGCATCACGCTGGGCGCCGTGGTCGATCTCGGGAACCAGGCGCTGAACGACGGCCTCGCCTTCGGCAAGACGCTGGTCGGGATCGAGGTCCTGAACGGTACCAGCCTCGACGACAGCTTCGCCGGCACCAGCGGCGGCGACAGCTTCTATGGCAACGGCGGCGACGACGTGCTGTCGGGCCGGGCGGGCAGCGACCGCCTGGTCGGCGGCGGCGGCGCCGACCAGCTGGCCGACGGCGCCGGCGCCGACGTCTTCGACTTCACCGACTACGGCAGCGGCTGGATGGGCGACACGGTTTCCGACTTCACCCGCGGGCAGGACCGGCTGGCGTTCGAGCTCTCCGACCTCGGCTGGCGCTCCGAGGCCGGCGTGCGGCTCGTCAGCGGCGCCGACCCCGAGCCGGTGGGCGGCGCGGCGAACCTTCTCTTCGACAGCAGCACCGGACGGCTGTGGCTGGACGCCGACGGGGCGAACGACACCTACGGGCCGGAGCTCCTGGTGACGCTGACGGGCGTCCGGGCGCTCGCGGAGTCGGATTTCCTGTTCATCTGACGGAAGCGGCGCTCTATCCAGTCGCGGCGGCCTCCGCCGCGACGAGCCCCGGCGCGAGGCCCCGGGCAGGAGACCGTGCTTGCAGCCGAAGCTCACCATCCCCGAGATGCACGCCTACATGGCGGAGACCTTCCCCGAGCTCGGCACCCGCTTCGAGGTGCTGGAGATCGCGCCGTTTCGGCTGCGGGCGCGGATGCGGACGCAGCCGGGCGACCTGCGGCCCGGCGGCACCGTCTCGGGGCCGACGCTGTTCGCGCTGGCCGATTGCGCCTACTACATGGCGACGCTGGCCATGATCGGGCGCCAGGCGCTGACCGTCACCACGAGCTGCTCCATCGACTTCATGCGCAAGCCCGCGCCCGGCATCCTGCGCGCCGAGGCGCGAATCCTGAAGCTCGGCCGCGCGCTCTCGGTCGGCGACGTGCTGATCCACGCCGAAGGCGTCGACGGCCCGGTCGCCCGCGCCGGCATCACCTACTCGATCCCGCCGGTGCGCGGCTCCGCCTCCGAGGTCCAGAAGATCAGGAGGTCGTAGAAGACCGCCAGCACTACCGGCCCGAAGAACAGGCCGAGCAGCCCGTAGGTCAGCGATCCGCCGATCACGCCCAAGAGGATGATGCCCATCGGCGTCGTCAGGCCCTTGCCCATCAGGATCGGCTTCAGCACGTTGTCGCTGAGCGCCGAGGGGATCATCCACGCGCTGAAGACGAGCGCCGGCAGCGTGCCCATGGTCATCCAGGCCCAGACGATGAGCGGCACCACCACCGGCAGCGCGCCGATCTGCACGATGCAGAGGACGAGCGTGACGAGCGCGAGCAGCCCCGCCCCCGGCACCTCGGCGACGATGAGCCCGGCGCCGATCAGCATCGACTGGATCATCGCGACGCCGATCACCCCGCGCGCGACGTTGCGGATGGTGGCACCCGCGAGGTCGACGAAGCTCGAGCCGTGCTGCCCGGAGACCCGCTCGGCGAAGTGCCTGAGCCGCAGCTGCAGCTGCGGGCCGGGGCCGTAGAGGAAGCCCGCGACGATGACGCCGACGAGGATCGCCACCACGCTGCCGGCGAGCCCCTCGACGGTTCGCAAGAGCCACTCGCCGGCGCCGAGCAGCGTGCGACCGTAGCGGGTGAGGAAGCCCTCGACATTGGACGAGGCCAGCGTCCAGGTGGCGCTGACGTCGCCGAGGATCGGCAGGTGGCCGAGCGCCGCCGGCGGCGGCGGCAGGTGCAGCTCACCGCCGAGGAGGCGCCGGCCGAGGCGCTCGAGCGACACGACGAGGCTCGACAGCAGAAGCGTCACCGGCCCGAGCACGGTCAGCAGGCACGCGCCGGTCAGGAGCGTCGCGGCGAGCCAGCCGCGCCCGCCGAGCCGGTCGCGCAAGCGCGCATAGAGCGGGTGGAAGGCGACCGCGAGCACGATCGACCACAGGAGCACCGAGGCGAACGGCTCGACGAGCCGCATCACGAAGTAGAACAGGAGCCCGAGGAAGAACAGCCGAACCGCGAGGTCGACCGCGATCTGGTTGAGGTTGCGGCCTGCTGGACCGCCGGGGTCTGCTGCCATGCGCCGCCCTCGTCCCGGATGCGTCTTGCGTAACAAGAATCCGCGCGTTCCGCTACGTCAGCGCACCGGCGGCACCGCGAGCGGGCCGCGGTCGCGGCAGGCGTCGTCGCGCACGTCGGGCCCACAGGCGCGCGGCGCGAGATCCGGCGTGAGGCAGACCCGTATCTCGGCGAGCCGGCCGCCGCTGCAAGTGACGACGACGCTGTCGGGCGAGAGCGCGGGGTTGGCGGCGAGAAAGCCCGCCTCGATCGCGGCGGCGGTGGCGCGCGACCTCAATGGCACGGCGAGGCTCAGGGCGTCATAGGCCCGCCGGGCACGGGCGAAATACTCGTCCGCGGCGAGCCCGCTGCAACGGCCGTGCTTCTTCCACTGATACCAGGCGAGCCCGCCCGACCCCATGATGTCGGCCATTGCCGCGGTGTCGCGCCGGGTCGGATCGGCGGCGTCGGTCGGGCAGTATTCCGGCCAGCCGCCGGCCGCATCCTGCGGCCAGAGGCCGTGCAGCGTCAGCCCGAGGTCGCGCGCCGGGTCGCACTGGCCGCCCCGGCGGCCATCGTCGGGGCCAGCCTCGGCGAGGCACCAGGACGGCGTCCAGGTCAGCGACAGGACGTAGTAGTCGAAGGCGCCCGCGGGCGTCCCGGCGAGGACAGCCGTGGCGAGCAACGCCAGAGCGCGGATGGCGCCGGTGGAAATCCTCTTTATCATTGGCGGCAACGCGACTATATAGCCGGTCGATCCTCCCGCGAAAACCGACCTCCGCGCCCCGGCGCACCCGAGTTTTCGGCGCCGGGACGGGCTTGTGCGACGAAAGGGATGCCCGATCATGGCTCTTCCACTCATGCAAAAGGCGACGGCCGTCTGGCTGGTCGAGAACACCACGCTGACGTTCAAGCAGGTCGCGGAGTTCTGCGGCCTGCACGAGCTCGAGGTCAACGGCATCGCCGACGGCGAGGTGGCGCAAGGCATCAAGGGCTTCGACCCGATCGCCAACCGCCAGCTCACCGCCGAGGAGATCAAGCGCGGCGAGCGCGATCCGAACTACAAGCTGAAGCTGTTCCACAACCCCGCCGCCGACGGCGAGGCCAAGCGCAAGGGGCCGCGCTACACGCCGCTTTCCAAGCGCCAGGACCGGCCGGCGGCGATCGCGTGGCTGGTCAAGTTCCATCCGGAGCTTTCCGACGGCCAGATCGCCAAGCTCGTCGGCACCACCAAGCCGACGATCCAGTCGATCCGCGACCGCAGCCACTGGAACATCGCCAACGTGCAGCCGGTCGATCCGGTGGCGCTCGGCCTCTGCAAGCAGGGCGAGCTCGACGCCGCGGTAGCACGCTCGGTGAAGAAGGCGCCGGCCGAGGGCGTGATGAGCGACGCGGAGCGGATGAAGCTCGTCTCGATCGAGCAGTCGCTGACCATGGAGCCGGAGCCGCGGCTGCCGTCGGCGATCTCCGGGCTCGAGAACTTCAAGCTCGGGATGCGCAAGGACGACCGCCTGTCGCCGGAGGCGGCGAAGGCCGACGCCGAGGCGTTCTTCAACATCTCCTCGGGCCGCGCCGACGACGACGAGGCCGAAGACGAGGACGACCACATCGCCTGACGGACGGCCGGCGCTCACGTCGGCCGCCCGGGTGCGGGCAGCGAGATCCGGAAGGTCGAGCCGCGCGGGCCGGTCTCCTCGAGCACGAGGACGCCGCCGTGGCCGCGCACGAGCTCGGCCGCAATCACCAGCCCGAGCCCGGTCCCGCCCGGCCGCACGCTGCCGGTGAACGGCCGGAACAGGTTCTCCCGCGCCTTCTCCGGCAGGCCGGGCCCGCTGTCGCGCACGCGGATCTCGGTCAGGGTGCCGTTCTCGCCGGCAGTGATGCTGACCGTTCCCGGACGGCCCGTCGCCTCGATCGCCTGCGCCGCGTTGCGCACGAGGTTCGAGAGCACTCGGAACAGCTGGTCGGCGTCGGCGCGCACCAGAAGCTCGGCCGGCACGGTCGAGCCGAAGCGCGCGCAGGTGCCCGCGGCGTGCTGCTCGTTCTCCAGCACCTCGGCGACGAGCGGGGCGAGCGGAAAGTCGGCGGTCTCCGGCGGCAGCTCCTCGGCGCGGCCGAAGGCCAGCGTCCGCTCGCAGAGGTTGATCGCGCGCGCCAGCGAGCCGACGAGCTTGGGCGCGGTGCGCTGGACCGCCGGCTCGCCGCTCGCCTCGATGCGGTCGGCGAGAAGCTGGGCGGTGGTCAGCATGTTGCGCAGGTCGTGGCTGATCTTGGCCACTGCGCTGCCGAGCCCCGCGAGGCGCTCCTTCTGGCGCAGCGCGCCGGTCAGCCGCACCTCGAGATCCTTCAGCGCCTCCTCCGCCTCGCGCAGCTCGCGCGCGCCTTCCTGCGGGGCGATGATGCGCGTCGGATCCTCCGGGTCGTCGCGGAACGCGGTCATGTGCGCGACGACGCGGTCGATCGGCCGGACGATCAGGAGTTGCACCGCAAGGAACAGCAGGGCTGCCATGGCGAGCGACAGTCCGAGCGAGATGTAGAGGATCCGCCGGGCATGGTCGGCGAGCGCGGTCCGGAGCGGCGCCTCGTCCATCGCGACCTCGACCTCGCCGCCCTGCGAGGCGGTGCCGATCACCTGGATCACCCGGTCCTTGCCGATGAACAGCACCTCGAGCGCGTCGCGCATCAGCGTCCACTGGTCGGCAGTCACCAGGTTGAACGAGGCGTCGACCGTGGGCGGCGGCGTCGGGTCGTCGGGGCTCGGCAGCACCAGCTCGCGCACGTTCTCGCGGCGCAGCACCACGTTCAGCACCCCCGCGGCGGCGAGGAGCTGCGCGCCCACGTCCGCCGTCACCTTGTCGTCGGGCGTGGCGAGCAGCGCGATCGCGGCGATCTGGCCGTGCTCAAGCCGGCTCTGCAGGTAGTTCTCGCGAAAGCGCGCGATCGACGGCACCGAGACCAGCACCTCCGCGATCAGCACGAAGACGATCGTCAGCCCGAGAAAGCGACCGGAAAGCGTGTTGAACGGCATGCGTCTCGGGCTCACGACAACGTCATGAGTCTAGGCGCTGCGCCGATTGCCCACAAGCCGGGCGGCCCGACGGAGGCTTCCCCGCGCCCGGTCAGGCTGCGGATCGCGCGGCGCGCGCCAGGTCGAGCAGCCGGTCGACGGCGGCCGACCGGTCGCCGTGATAGAGCATCTCCACGTCGGCGTTCGGCACCGGCGGCTCCAGCGGCCGGAACACGATGTCAGCGCGGCCCAGCCGGCGCATGCTCTCGGGCACGAGCGCGATGCCGAGCCCGGCCGCGACGAGGCTCGCCTGCGAGTAGGCCTCGACCACCTCGTGCTCGACCCGCGGGGTAAAACCGGCGGCGAGGCAGCAGTCGCGCAGATGCTGCGAGAAGCGCGAGTCGCGCAGGCGCAGCGAGACGAAGGGCTCGCCGGCAAGCGCGGCCAGCGGCAGGCGATTGGTCGCGGCGAGCGCGTGGCCGGCCGGCAGGCAGACCTCGACGGTCTCGCGCCACGCGGGCTCGGCGCGCAGCTCCGGGTCAGGCGGCGGATGGCGGAGGAAGATGATGTCGAGCCGGCGCGCATGCAGCGCCGCCACCTGCTCGAACGGCCCGAGCTCGCGCAGGCGCAGCGTGACGCCGGGATAGGCGCGGGCGAAGTCGGCCGTCAGCTGCGCCAGCGGCCCCATCAGCACCGAGCCGGTGGTGCCGACGCGAACCAGCCCGGTGCGGCCGCTGCCGAGCGCGCTCACGTCCTCGACCGCCGCCTCGATCTCGGAAAGGATGGTGCGGGCGTGGGCGAGAAGGGCTGTCCCCGCGGCGGTCAGCTCGACGCGCCGGCTGGTGCGCACGAAGAGCCCGGCGTCGAGCTCGATCTCGAGATCGCGGATCTGCTGGCTGAGCGGCGGCTGGGAGATGTGCAGCCGCCGGGCGGCGGCGGTGAAGCTCAGCTCCTCGGCCACGGCGACGAAGTAGCGCAGATGCCTGAGGTCCATCGGATCCAGTCGTCCCGCGTCTCGATTGTTCCCGACAATATATTGGACCAATGGCCCCGGAAAGCCTTAACAAGAGCACATGCGCGAAGCTTCGGGTGAGCAGCGGACGGTCGGCGGATAGCCGGGCGTCGGCCTCGGTTCGCGCGCAACCAAGTCGGCGGTTGCGACCGTCCAGACACGGAGGTTCCTGCCTTGGCCAGCCTGACGCACACCCTCGGGGAGACGGTCGACGGCCCGCATTTCGTGGGTGACGTTCCCGCCGACCCGCACCTCTACAACGAGGATCTCGCCCCGGTGCCGCGCGACAAGCGCACCTGGACGGGCTACTCGATCTTCGCGATGTGGATGTCGGACGTGCACAGCGTCGGCGGCTACACCTTCGCGGCGAGCCTGTTCCTGTTCGGCCTGACCGGCTGGCAGGTGCTGCTGTCGCTGGCGATCGGCATCGTCATCGTCTACTTCCTGATGAACCTGATCGGCCGTCCCTCGATCCGCGAGGGGATCCCGTTCCCGGTGGTCGCGCGCATCTCGATGGGTGTCATGGGCGCGAACCTCGCCGCGGTGATCCGCGGCGTCGTCGGCATCGTCTGGTACGGCGTGCAGACCTACTTCGCCTCGAAGGCGGTGGCGACGATCATCCTCTTGTTCATCCCGTCCGCCGCCGGGCTGTCGTCGGCGCACTTCATGGGGCTCGACGGCCTCGGCTGGGTGAGCTTCCTCTTCATGTGGTTCTTCCAGCTGATGATCTTCCAGCGGGGCATGGAGACGATCCGCCGGTTCATCGACTTCTGCGGCCCCGCCGTCTACGTCGTCATGTTCATCCTTTGCGGCTGGATCCTCTATCACGCGGGCTTCGATTCGCTGAACCTCCGGCTCGGCGACACCGTGCTTTCGGGCGGCGCCACCTTCGGCCACATGCTGAACGCCATCCTGCTCGTCATCAGCTATTTCGCGGCACTCCTGCTCAACTTCGGTGACTTCGCCCGCTTCGGCCGGTCGGAGCGGCAGATGAAGGTCGGCAACTTCCTCGGGCTGCCGGTCAACTTCCTGCTCTTCGCCATCGTCGTCGTCATCGTCACCGCCGGCTCGGTCAAGGTCTTCGGCGAGATGATCATGGACCCGGTCGAGATTGTCGCCCGCGTCGACAACAAGGTCGCGGTGTTCATCGGCTCGGTGACCTTCATCATCGCGACCATGGGCATCAACATCGTCGCGAACTTCGTGTCGCCGGCCTACGACATCGCCAACCTGTTCCCGAAGTACGTCGACTTCAAGAAGGGCGGTCTCATCACCTCGATCCTCGCGGTCCTGGTCTGCCCGTGGATCTTCGTCGACAGCCCGCACGCGATCACCATCTTCGTGTCGGTCTTCGGCGCGATCCTGGCGCCGCTCTACGGGGTGATGATCTCGGACTACTACCTCGTGAAGCGCGAGATCGTCGAGACGCCCGAGCTCTACACCATGTCGCCCGAGGGCCGGTACCACTACGACGGCGGCTGGAACCACGTCGGGCTGAAGGCGCTGGCGATCTCCGGCGCGATCGCCATCGGCTGGGAGCTCAGCACGCAGCTCTTGCACGTCCTGCCCGACAACAACCTCGGCTGGGTGATCGGCGCGGTCTCCGGCGCGGTCGCCTACACCACGCTGATGCGGCGCGCCCGCCGCACCTGACGGGCCTCCCGCCCTCAGGGGTTGCCGCTTCGGCGGCAACTCGCCTCCGCACGCCCCGAGAGTTCGTGAGGACCCGATGCCGTCAACCCGTCCGAACCGCCTTGCTCTTCTTGCCGCCACGACGCTCGTCGCGGCGCTCGCCTTCACCGAGGCCGACGCCGCCGACAAGGTGATCGTGCTCATCAATCCGAACTCGAACGCCACGACCACGGCCTCGATGGCAGACATCGCCGCCACGGTGACGGGCGGCGTGGCGGTGGAGGCCAAGAGCAACGAGGGTGTGCCACCGCTCCTCACCACGCCGAAGGATCTGGCCGACGCCGTCCCCGGGGTGGTCAGGATCGGCGTCGAGGCCGCCAAGGACCCCCGCGTCGGGGCGGTCATCGTCGCGGCGTTCGGCGACCCCGGCCTCGAGGAGCTGCGCTCGGCGATCGACCTGCCGGTCTTCGGCATCCGCGAGCAGGCGTTCCGCGAGGCGGCAAAGGGCGGCCGTCCGTTCGGCATCGCGACCACGACGCCCGATCCGGGCCTGCTGGAGGCGTTCCGGCAGACCGCCATAGCGCTCGGCTTCGGCGATCAGTTCCGCGGCACGCGCGCCACGCCGGGCGACCCGAACGCGCTGATGAAGAAGTCGCCCGACGAGCTCGACGCGGCGCTCGCCGCGGCGGTCCGCGCCTCGATGGTCGACGGCGCGCAGGCGGTCATCATCGGCGGCGGCCCGCTGACCGCGTCGGCGCTCAGGCTGCAGCCGCAGTTCGACATCCCGCTGGTGGTCCCGGTCATCGCCGCCGCGCAGGCCGCGGCCCAGGCGGTGGCCGGCGAGTAGCTCCGCCGACGGCCGCCGGACGGGCGGCCGTCCCCTTCCGCTCCATCGTCACGAAAGGCTTCTTATGCCCCAATTCCTGCGATCCCTGTTCGGCCAGGTCATGGTCGCCCTCGTCCTCGGCGTCGTCGTCGGCGTCTTCTGGCCCGACTTCGCCGCCCACATGAAGCCGTTCGGCGACGGCTTCATCAAGCTCATCAAGATGGTGATCGCGCCGCTGGTCTTCGGCGTCGTCGTGCACGGCATCGCCTCGGCGGGGGATCTGAAGAAGGTCGGCCGGGTCGGCGTGAAGTCGATCGTCTACTTCGAGGTGGTGACGACGATCGCGCTCGTCCTTGGCATCGTCGTCGCCTACGCCTTCGGTCCCGGGCACGGGATGAACGTCAACACCGCCGCGCTCGACGCCAGCGCGCTCTCCACCTACACCGAGCGGACCAAGGAGATCCACGGCGCGGTCGACTTCCTGCTCGGGATCATCCCCACCACCTTCGTCGGCGCCTTCGCCAACGGCGACATCCTGCAGGTGCTGGTCCTCGCCGTCCTGTTCGGCGCTGCGCTCTCGCTCATCGGCGAGCGGGCGCAGCCGGTCACCCACATGATCGAGCTGGTGACCGACGTGCTGTTCCGGATCATCGGCTTCATCGTCCGGCTCGCGCCGCTCGGCGTCTTCGGCGCCATCGCCTACACCGTCGGCAAGTACGGCGTGGGCTCGCTGCAGCAGCTCGGCATGCTCGTCGTCCTCTACTATCTCACGGTGATCTTCTTCGTGGTGGTGATCCTCGGCGGTATCCTGCGGCTGGCCGGCTTCTCGATCTTCAAGTTCCTGCGCTACCTCCGCGAGGAGCTGACCATCGTTCTCGGCACCGCCTCGTCCGACGCCGTGCTGCCGCAGGTGATGCGCAAGCTCGAGCACATGGGGATCAAGGACTCGACCGTCGGCCTCGTCATCCCGACCGGCTATTCCTTCAACCTCGACGCCTTCTCGATCTACCTGACGCTCGCCACCGTCTTCATTGCCCAGGCGACGAATACGCCGCTGGCGACCAGCGACCTCCTGCTCATCCTCGGCGTCGCGCTCCTCACCTCGAAGGGCGCGCACGGCATCCCCGGCTCGGCGATCGTCGTCCTCGCCGCCACGCTCTCGGCGGTGCCGGTGATCCCGGCGATCGGCCTCGTGCTGGTTCTCTCGGTCGACTGGTTCATGGGCATGGCGCGGGCGCTCGGCAACTTCGTCGGCAACTGTGTCGCCACGGTGGTGATCGCCGTCTGGGAGGGCGACATCGACCGGGCGCAGGCGCATCGCGTGCTGAACGGCGAGGACACGGCCACCGAGGAGGAGCTCTTCGAGGGCGAGCCGGTGCACCAGGCCTGATCGCCCGCAACTCGCCTCCATCGCCGGCGAGGGCCTTCCCCTCGCCGGCGTTTCCGCGTCAGACTGGCAGCCAAGGGAGGACGCGATGACCGAGGACATCCTGCTCCGCGCCGACGATGGCGCGGTCGCCACGCTGACGCTGAACGATCCGGGCAAGCTCAATGCGCTGTCGATGGCGATGCTCGACGCGCTGGCGGCCGCCTTCGCGCGGCTCGCCGAGGATCCGTCGATCCGGGTGGTGATCCTGAACGGCGCGGGCCGCGCGTTCTGCGCCGGGCACGACCTGCGCGAGCTTGGCGCGGCGCGGCAGGCGGAAGACGGCGGGCGCGCGGGGCTCGAGGCGCTGTTCGCGCGCTGCGCCGAGGTGATGCTGGCGATCCCGCGGCTGCCGCAGCCGGTGATCGCCGCGGTGCACGGCGTCGCCACCGCCGCCGGCTGCCAGCTGGTCGCGAGCTGCGATCTCGCGGTGGCGGCGGAAGGCACGCGCTTCGGGGTCAACGGCGTCAACATCGGGCTCTTCTGCTCGACGCCGATGGTCGCGCTCAGCCGCAACGTGCCGCGCAAGCGCGCGTTCGAGCTGCTGACCACCGGCGCCTTCGTCGAGGCCGGCGAGGCGCAGGCGCTCGGGCTCGTCAACCGCGTGGTGTCGCCGGCGGGCTTGACCGAGGCGGCGCGTGCGCTCGCCGCGACGATCGCGGGCAAGCTCGGGCCGGCGGTGCGGATCGGCAAGCGGGCGTTCTACGAGCAGGCGGAGATGACGCTCGCCGACGCCTATGCCCACACCGGAAAGGTCATGGTGGCGAACATGCTGCGCGACGACACCGCCGAGGGCGTGGCCGCGTTCCTCGAGAAGCGCGCGCCCGACTGGCGGCAGTAGGCCCGCCAGACGCCCGAAGGCCACGCGCATCGCGCACAACCGGCAACGGAGGACCGCCCGAAGGCTGGGTGCCGGTTGCTTTCGCCCCGGCGGCGGATAAGGTTCGCCGGCGTCCCCGTTCCAGCCGGAGCCCCGTGCCATGCCCCAGCGCCTGCATCTCGTCTTCGGCGGCGAGCTCGTCGACCCGCAGCGGACCGAGTTTCGCGACGTGACGGCAATCGACATCGTCGGCATCTTCGCCGACTATGCCTCGGCGTATGCGGCCTGGAAGGCGAAGGCGCAGACCACGGTCGACAACGCCCACACCCGCTACTTCATCGCCCACCTGCATCGCCTGCGCGACGAGGAGCGACCCTCGGGCCCGACGGAGAAGATCGACTGAACCCAGCCGAGACCGGTCCCCGATGGCCGCGCCGCCGCGCCCCTGCCTGCTCCGGCTCTACCTCGCGGCGTCGCGGCGCTCGGCGGGCCTGGCGCGCCGCTGGCTGGAGCGCCGGCGCGCCGAGGGCAAGGAGGACGCCGGCCGCCTCGGCGAGCGCATGGGCGAGGCGTCGCTGCCGCGTCCCGAGGGCCAGCTCGCCTGGTTTCACGCCGCAAGCGTCGGCGAGGCGGCGTCGCTTCTCGAGCTCTTGCGCCGGTTGACCCAGGCGCGGCCGACGCTGACCTGCCTTCTCACCACCGGCACCGTCACCTCGGCGCAGTTCCTCGCCGACCGGCTGCCGGAAAACGCGATCCACCAGTTCTCGACGCTCGACGTGGTGCCGTGGGTCCGGCGCTTCCTCGACCACTGGCGGCCCGACGTCGCCGTCTTCACCGAGAGCGAGCTGTGGCCGGCGACGCTCTGCGAGACGCACGCGCGCGGCATCCCGCTGCTGCTCGTCAACGCCCGGATCTCGAACCGCAGCTTTCGCCGCTGGCGGATGCTCGGCGGCACGGCGCGGGCGCTCCTCGCCCGCTTCGACCGCATCCTCGCGCAGGACACGCTTGCGGGCGAGCAGCTGTCGGCGCTCGGCGCCGACGCGGGGCGGCTGACGGTGGCGGGCTCGCTCAAGGAGGGCGCCGCCCCCCTGCCCCACGACGAGGCCGACCGGGTGCGCATGTCGCGGGCGTTCGCTGGCCGGCACCTGTGGCTCGCCGCCTCGACCCATCCCGGCGAGGAGGAGGTGGTGCTCGGCGCCTTCGTCCGCGCCCGGCCGGCGCTGCCGCTCCTGTCGCTGATCCTGGTGCCGCGGCATCCCTCGCGCGGCGATGCGGTGGCCGAGCTGGTGCGGGCGCGCGGCCTCACCCTGGCGCAGCGCTCGAAGGGCGAGGCGGTCGGCGCCGACACCGACGTCTATCTCGCCGACACCCTCGGCGAGATGGGCCTCTGGTACCGCATCGCCCCGGTCAGCTTCGTCGGCGGCAGCCTCGTCGACGTCGGCGGCCACAACCCGTTCGAGCCGGCGCTCCTCGGCAGCGCCATCCTGTTCGGCCCGCATGTGCGCAACTTCATCGACGGCTATCGCCGGCTCGAGGATGCGGGCGCCGCGGTGCTCGTCCGCAACGAGGCCGAGCTCGCCGACGCCGTCGTCGCCACCCTGCCGCCCGACCGCGCCGCCGAGATGGCCGCGGCCGCCTGGGCCGCCTGCAGCGAGGGCGCCGAGGTGACCGA
>JBDHSS010000043.1:0-14647 GCA_039808205.1 Paracoccaceae bacterium
CAAGGCCCGGCAACCGCGTGGCAACCCGGAGCGCGTCCGCCATCAGCGTGCCGCGCCCGGGCCCGAGTTCGGCGAGGGTGAACGGCGCCGGCCCGCCCTGGTCGGCCCACGCCTGCGCCAGCCAGGCGCCGACGATCTCGCCGAACATCTGGCTCACTTCGGGCGCGGTCACGAAGTCGCCGGCGGCCCCGAGCGGATCGCGCGCGCGGTAATAGCCGTGCTCGGGGTGGCCGAGGCAGAGCGCCATCCAGTCGTCGAGCCTGAGCGGCCCCTTGGCCAGCCGCTCCCGGATCAGCCGATCGAGCGGCGTCACCCGCGGCGCGCCGAGCGCAGGACGAGAAAGCCGCCGGCGAGAAGCATGGGCAGCGACAGGATCTGCCCCATGGTCAGGCCGAAGCCGCCACCGAAGTCGAGGACGTGGCCGTGCGGATTGGCGAGCGTCACGAACTGCGCATCGGCCTGCCGGAAGCCCTCGAGCGCCAGCCGCGCCAGCGCGTAGCCGATGAGGAAGATGCCGAACACCCGCCCGGGCCGCGCCAGCGAGCCGCGGCGGATGGCGAAGAGGAGCACGAGAAAGAGGACGACCCCCTCCAGCGCCGCCTCGTAAAGCTGCGAGGGATGGCGCGCGCAGGGCCCGATCCAGTCGACCGGACACGAGAGCTCCGCCTCGCCCGGGAACACCACCGCCCAGGGCAGCGTCGACGGCCGCCCCCAGAGCTCGCCGTTGATGAAGTTGGCGATCCGCCCGAGGCAGAGCCCGATCGGCGCCGCCGCCGACACCGCGTCGCCGACCGACAGCGTCGGGCAGCCGTTCCTCAGGCTGAAGCCGACGACGCCCGCGACCACCCCGAGGAGCCCGCCGTGAAACGACATGCCGCCCTGCCAGACCGCGAGGATCTGCGCCGGATTGGCGAGGAAGAAGGCCGGCTGGTAGAAGAGCACATAGCCGATCCGGCCGCCGAGGATCACGCCGAGGATCATCCAGGTCAGGAGGTCGTCGACCTGCTCTGGCCGCATCGGCGCCGTTCCGCCCCAGAGCGCCGGCCGCCGGCAGAGCGCGACGACATAGCGCCAGCCGAGCAGCAGCCCGGCAATGTAGGCGAGCGCGTACCAGCGGATCGCCAGCTCGACCCCGAGGACGTGGATCGAGAACAGCGCCGGGTCGATGTCGGGAAACTGCAGGACGAGCGGCATCGAGACTCCGGGCGCAGGGCGGCGTCCTCAATCAGGGCGGCACGGGGCGGAGTCAAGGCGCGCTTGGGCGTGCACTTGGGCCCGGGCCGGATTGATCGCGACCGGCACCCCGTGCGAAGCTTTGCCTGACGCGAGGGGCGGCGATGGACGAGCGGGAGAAGCGCGAGCTCTGGAAGATCCTTGCCGAGGTGGTGCGGCTCTGGCTGCCGATCCTCGTCTCGATCTGCGCCATCGGCCTGACGATCTACCAGGCGCACGCCACCCGGCGCCACGCCCGGCTGAGCGTCCAGCCACGCGTCGACTGGCACATCTTCGTGGATGCCGGCAAAGGAATCCTGACGCTGTCGCTGGCCAACGACGGCCTCGGCCCGGCGATCCTGAAGGACGTCGCGCTCGTCGTCGACGGCACGGCGCTGCCCACCACCAGCCTCGAGGCCTGCGCCGACGTCAACCGCCGCATCGGCCGCGATTCCGCCGCCTGGAACACCCGCTGCTTCGCCCGCGGCCCCGGCCAAGTGCTGCGCGCCGGCGACAGCCTCGAGCTCTTCGACAGCCGCCCGGCGTCGGAACGGACCGAAGCCGACCCGAGCGGCGAGAGCGTCGACTACCGGCGCTTCGCGGTGCAGGGCCGCTACTGCTCGCTCTACGAGGAGTGCTGGCAGATCGTCAGGCCGTAGCCCGGTCGCTGCGCTTGCCGCGGGCTGAAGACGCAACGGCGCCCGGCTGGTCGCCGGACGCCACGCTGGGCCTGAAGCGGCCGAAAGGGGTCAGGCGTTGGCGTTCGCCTCGATGAACTTCACCGCATCGCCGTAGGTCTGGATCGTCTCGGCGGCATCGTCGGGGATCTCGATGCCGAACTCCTCCTCGAACGCCATGACGAGCTCGACCGTGTCGAGGCTGTCCGCACCCAGATCGTCGATGAAGGACGCGGTCTCGGTCACCTTGGACTCGTCCACGCTCAGGTGCTCGACCACGATCTTCTTCACGCGCTCTGCGATATCGCTCATTAGCTTCTTCCTCGTTTTGCTCCGGAACCGACTTCGTTCCGGCTATTCGTCCCCACCTGCCGTAGACCGGCGCGTTTTGTCAGCTCACGAAGGCCGAAGCGACCGCGGATCGACTTCGGCGGGCTATAGCACAACCCGAACCGGTGGCAAATGCAATCGCTCGCCCGCCTGCCGCTCGGATCAGTGAGTCGGCAGCGGCGCGCCGTAAAGCCGCTGCACGCCCGCAATGTCGCCGGACATCAGCCGGTCGATGTCGCCCTGGTCGCGATAACCCATCAGCGCCCCGGTCGGACCCGGGTGGTCGAGCCCGATCGCGTGCCCGATCTCGTGCGCCAGCACCGTCCGGAGGTCGAGGGCGCCGGGCACGCCGCCGCCATCGGTCCAGGCCACCGCGGGATTGAGGCAGATCGTTGCCGACGTCAGCGGCGCCACGCCCGACACCGCCTGCGCTCGGTCGTCCCGCACGTCGGCAAAGGCGATGCCGTGGGGGCTGCCCTCGGCGCCGATCAGGATGTCCGGGGTCTCCCCGGCCTCGGCCGGACGGAAGGCGATGTCCGCAGCACCGCTCCAGAGCTCGACCGCCGCGGCGGCGAGCGTCTGCAGCCGGCGGCTGTCCACGCCGGCCGCGGCGGCGATGCCGTCCGCCGGGACCAGCGTCGGACAGTTCCGTGCGCCAGGGAATGACGTCGGCGACCGGACGAAGCCGTACGTCACCGTCCCGGCCCCCTGGCCCAGCGCCGCGGCGCCCCACTTCACATGGTACCCGCCGATCTCGAGAAGCTTGAAGCCATCGGCCCGGACAGCCTCGGCCGACAGCGGGAAGGCCAGCGACAGCGCGGCCATGGCCTGGATCCAGCGGCTCGAGTGCATCGCACCTCCCATCGCCGCGGGTCCGGCGTTGCGCGGACCCATATAGGGCCGCCGCGCTCCGCACAAGCGTCGCCGTGGGCGACGGGAGACGATCGGCAACGCGCCGCGCGGGAACTTTCATCGAGCCTGCAGCTCGCATTTCGTGTATGATCTCCGCGGTGGCCAGGTTCCCGACCGAGTCGCTCGATATCGATTTTCAGCCAGCCGATTTTGATTTCCAGAGGGACCAATCCGCCAGCGAGGGACATCACACGAAGGATGTCCGCTATGAAGCAGTATCTGAGCGTGCTGGCGGCAGCATTGCTTGCCGCCTCGCCTGCCTTGGCCGACATGATCGCCGCCTCGCCCGGTGTCACCCTGACCCAGGCCGCGCAGGCCAAGTTCAACCGCGACTCGCGTTCCGACGACCGGCAGATCACGCCGGTTGCCGGCACTGCCGGCGACCCGGCGCATCTCTATGCGACCACCGGCATCAGCGCCGACGAGGGATGGACGCTCGAGCAGCTGGCGGCCGCCAAGTTCGACCGCGACGGCCACGGCCAGGGGGCGCTGACCGACCGCAGCGTCGAGTCGACGGTCGGCCTCGCCTACGGCATGGACCGCGACTACTCGCAGCTGGCGGCGGCGGCGGGGCTCAGCCCCGAGGAGGCGGCCGGGATGAGCTTCGAGGAGATCGCCCACGCCAAGCTCGAGCCGGGGCACTGAGGCACGGCGCGACGTCGTCCCTCCACCGATCCGCGCGCGGCCGCCGCGCGCGGACCGCCACCCGCGATGCTTCCCGGCGGAAACCGCTCAGATCATCGCCATGCCGCCGTTGACGTGCAGCGTCTGGCCGGTCACGTAGGCAGCCTCCTCCGACGCCAGATAGACCGCCGCGGCGGCGATCTCGTCGGCGGTGCCCATGCGGCCGGCGGGGATCTGCGCGTCGATGCGCGCCTTCTGCTCGTCGGTGAGCGCGCCGGTCATTGCCGTGGCGATGAACCCCGGCGCGATCGAGTTGACGGTGATGCCGCGGCTCGCGACCTCCTGGGCCAGCGACTTCGCCATGCCGATGACCGCGGCCTTGCTGGCGGCATAGTTCGCCTGGCCGGGGTTGCCGGTGACGCCGACGATCGAGCTCACGTTGACGATCCGCCCCCAGCGCGCCTTCATCATGCCGCGCAGCACGCCGCGCGAGAGCCGCATCACGCTCGTCAGGTTGACGGTGAGCACGGAGTCCCAGTCGGTGTCCGACATGCGCATGAAGAGCTGGTCGCGGGTGATGCCGGCGTTGTTAACGAGGATGTCGACGCGCCCCATCGCGGCGGCGGCCGCCTTCGGCAGCGCCTCAACCGCCGCGGCGTCGGCCAGGTCGCACGGCAGCACGTGCGCGCGCTCGCCGAGCGCGCCCGCCAGCGCCTCGAGCGGACCGGTGCGGGTGCCGGAGAGCGCGACAGCCGCACCTTGCGCGTGGAGCGCGCGGGCGATCGCGCCGCCGATGCCGCCCGAGGCGCCGGTGACGAGCGCCGTCCTGCCAGTCAGATCGAACATGTCGCCTCCTCTAGCCTGCCGCAGCCAGCGCGCGCACCTCGTCGGGGGTCGCGACGGAACGGGTCTCGATCTCGCGAGCGATGCGCCGGATCATGCCGGAAAGCGCCTTGCCGGCGCCGATCTCGACCGTCTCGGTCACACCCTGCCCGGCCATCCAGGCGACGCCCTCGCGCCAGCGCACCCGCCCCGTCACCTGCTCGACCAGCAGCCGGCGGATCTCCTCGGGGTCGGTGGTCGCGGCGGCCTTGACGTTGGCGACGAGCGGCACGCTCGGCGCGGCAATGGCGGTGCCGGCCAGCGCCTCGGCCATGCGCTCGGCAGCGGGCTGCATCAGCGCGCAGTGAAAGGGCGCGCTGACCGGCAGGAGCAGTGCGCGCTTGGCGCCCCGCGCCTTGGCGAGCGCGACGGCGCGCTCGACCGCGGCCTTGTCGCCGGAGACGACGACCTGGGCGGGGTCGTTGTCGTTCGCGGCCTCGCAGACCTCGCCCTCGGCCGCCTCGGCGGCGACCGCCTCGGCGCTCGCGAGGTCGAGCCCGAGCAGCGCGGCCATCGCGCCGACGCCGACCGGCACCGCCTCCTGCATCGCCTGGCCGCGCAGGCGCAGGAGGCGCGCGGTGTCGGCGAGGCTGAGCGAGCCGGCGGCGCAGAGCGCCGAATACTCCCCGAGCGAGTGGCCGGCGACGAAGGCCGCGCTCGTCACCGGCACCCCCTCGGCCTCGAGCGCGCGCAGCGCGGCGATCGAGGTCGCCATCAGCGCCGGCTGGGCGTTGCGGGTCAGGGTGAGCTCGGCCGCGTCGCCGCTCCAGATCAGCGCCGAGAGCGTCTCGCCGAGCGCCGCGTCCACCTCGGCGAAGACGGCGGCGGCGGCAGGATAGGCCTCGGCGAGGTCGCGGCCCATGCCGACCACCTGGGCGCCCTGCCCCGGAAACACGAACGCCCGCATCGGCCTCCCCTCGCACGACCCTTGCGACGTGATTAGCCGCGACGGCAACGCGCGTCCACCCCGACGCTGGCCCCGGCGCCCCGGAAGCGGCGATCGCCACAAAGCCTTCAGGCTTCATACGGCCTTGAAACCTGGAGAGCAGTCGTTTTCGGCCCACAGGCCGAAAACCAGCAAAGAAAACAATGCGCGCACCGCGCGCCCCTTGTCGCGGCAAAGGCCGCGCCCCCGCCCTGCCGCCAAGCGCCGCCGCCGATCCAGGCGCCCGAGGCGGCGCACCGCCGCCTCCCGGCGAAGGGGGGCTCGATGCCCCCCTTCGCCGGCCCCCCGCGCGCGCCTCATTGCCCGTCACCCTCCCGCCCGCTGTCGGCCGCGACGAGCAGCGCCTGCAGCTTCGGGAAGTCGGTCTTGCCGGTGGCGGTGACCGGGATCTCGGGCAGGACGCGCAGCTCGGCCGGCAGCTGGATCTCGGCGACGCCGGCCGCCCGCGCGTGGGCGCGGAGCGCGTCGAGCGTCGCGTCGGGGTCGGCGATGGCGAGGACCACCTTCTGTCCCTTGCGCGGGTCGGGCAGCGCCGCGGCGCCGAGCGGCTGGCCGGGCCAGACCTCGGCGGCGAGCGCCTCGACCGCCGCGAGCGAGACCATCTCGCCGCCGACCTTGGCGAAGCGCCTGGCGCGGCCGACGATGGCGATGTGGCCCTCCAGGCCCATGCGCACGATGTCGCCGGTGTCGTACCACCCGCCCTCCGGCGGCACGACCCGGCCGTCGCCACCGGGAAGCAGATAGCCCGCCATGACGTTCGGCCCGCGGACGTGAAGCCGCTGGCCGTCGACGCCCGGCACCGGCTCCAGCCGGTGCTCGATGCCGGGGAGGAGGCAGCCGACGGTGCCCGGCCGCGGGTCGTCGAGATCGTTCAGCGCCATCACCGGGCCCGTCTCGGTGGCGCCGTAGCCCTCGAGGATCGGCGCGCCGAAACCGCCGGTCCAGAGCGCGCGCGTCGCGGGCTTCACCGGCTCGGCGCCGGCAACGACGGCGCGGAGCGAGGCGAACTGCGCGGGCGTCGCCCGCCGGCCCCAGCCGGTCAGGAAGGTGTCGGTGCCGATGAGGATCGTCGCCTCGAGCCGCTTCGCGAGCTCCGGGATTACCCGGTAATGCAGCGGCGAGGGATGCAGCCCGGTGCGGATGCCGGTCGCGAGCATCAGCACGATCCCGGCGGTCAGCCCGAAGCCGTGGAAGAGCGGCAGCGCCGATACCGCGCGGTCGTCAGGGCCGATCGGCGCGCGCGCCTGCAGCTGGGCGACGTTGGCGAGGATGTTGCCGTGGGTGAGCACGACGCCCTTCGGTGCGCCCTCGGTGCCCGAGGTGAAGAGGATCGCCGCCTCGGTGTCGCGGCCGACGTCGCGCGGCGCGAAGCGCCCGGCGACCAGCGCGGCGAGCTTGTCGAGCGTGGTGACGGCGGCGCGGAGATCCTCCGTCGAGACGACAGTGACGCCGTCCGCGCGCACCGCCTCCACGAGCTCGCCGAGCCCGCCCTTGTCCACGAAGGCGCGGCTGGTGAGAACGGTGCGGGCGCCGGCGGTGCGCAGCGCGGCGAGAAGTGGCGCCGTCCCTGCCGTCGGGTTCAGCATCGCCGGCACCCGTCCCGAGCGCCAGAAGCCGAGCAGCACCGCCACCGCGCCCGGCGCGGTCGGCAGCAGGACCCCGACCCGCTCGCCGGGCGCGAACCGCGCCCGGAGGCGACGCTCGAGCACCGCGGCCGCGAGCGTCAGCTCGGCGTAGGTGAGCGCTGTGCCGCCGATGTCCTCGAGCGCGACGCGGCCGCCGCCGCAGGCGCGCCGCGCGGCGAGGATCGCGTCCGGAAGCGAGCGGAAGCGGTTGAGCCGCTCGAAGCGCTCGGTCTCCAGCGTGCGGTCCACCTGTCCCCTCCCGGCTCGGCTTGGCCCGACTCTAACTGGCTTCGCCGAAAGCACACCCCCGAAACGCCAGCCCCTCAGTAGGTCGCGCGCCCGCCCGAGAGGTCGAAGACCGCGCCGGTTGTGAACGAGTTCTCCTCGGACGCGAGCCAGGCGATCATCGCGGCGGCCTCGTCGACCCCGAGGAAGCGGCCGCGCGGGATGCGCGCGAGCATGTAGTCGATGTGCTCCTGCTTCATCTGGTCGAAGATCCGGGTGCGGGCGGCGGCGGGCGTCACGCAGTTGACCGCGATGTTCGTGCCGGCCGTCTCCTTGCCGAGCGACTTCGTCAGGGCGATCACCCCGGCCTTCGAGGCGGAATAGGCGGCGGCGTTGGGGTTCCCCTCCTTGCCGGCGATCGAGGCGACGGTGACGATGCGGCCGTAGCCGGTACGGAGCATGTGCGGCACGACTGCCCGGCAGGCGAAGAAGACGCCGTTGAGGTTGATGTCGATCACTCGCCGCCACTCGGCAACATCGTAGTCCCAGAGCGTGGCGTTGGCGCCGGCGATGCCGGCGTTGGCGACCAGGACGTCGATGCGGCCCGAGCCGGCGACGACCGCGGCTGCGGCGGCGGCCATCGCATCGGCGTCGGTCTGGTCGACGACGTGGGCCCTGGCGCCGATTTCCGCCGCCGTCGCCGCGACGAGGTCGGCGTCGCGGTCCCAGAGCCAGACCTCGGCGCCGCTCGCGAGGCACCGCTCGGCCACCGCGCGGCCGATGCCCTGGGCGCCGCCGGTCACCACCGCCACCCGACCGTCGAGATCGATCCGGTTCATCCTTTCGCACCTCCCTGCCCTTCGGCGTCGCGCGCCGTCGGCGAACTGGACAACGGCGGCGCAGGGCTGTCAAACTGGACCCAAGCGGCGGTCAGCGCCGCGCCAGCCAACGGGGTACCTTCTCATGTTCCTGCGCCAGTCCGGGCTCGCCCTCGCGACGGCCCTCGCATTGGGCCTCGGCCCGTGCGCCGGCTTCGCCGCGACGCCCGCCGACACGCTCGTCATCGCCGACAAGATCGACGACATCATCTCGCTCGATCCGGCCGAGTCGTTCGAGTTCTCCGGCAACGACCTCCTGAACAACGTCTACGACACGCTGATCGAGCTCGATCCGGCAAATCTCGGGCCGCTGCAGCCGGGGCTCGCCACCTCGTGGGAGGTCGGCGCCGACGGCATGACCTACACAATCAAGATGCGCGACGGCGCCAAGTTCCACACCGGCAACCCGGTGACGGCCGAGGACGCCGCCTGGTCGCTACAGCGGGCGGTCATCCTCAACAAGACGCCGTCCTTCATCCTGACCCAGTTCGGCTTCACGCCCGAGAACGTCTCCGAGAAGATCAAGGCGACGGCGCCCGACACGCTGAGCGTCGTCACCGACAAGCCCTATGCGCAGAGCTTCTTCTACAACTGCCTGACCTCGGTCGTCGCCTCGATCGTCGACAAGACCGAGGCGATGGCGCACGAGGCGAACGGCGATCTCGGCTACGAGTGGCTGAAGACCAACTCCGCCGGCTCCGGCCCCTATAAGCTCCGCGCCTACAAACCGTCCGACAGCTACGTGCTCGAGGCGGTGCCCGGCAACTGGCGCGGCGAGCCCCCCTTGAAGCGAGTCTTCGTGCGCCATGTGGCCGAGCCGGCGACGCAGCGGCTGCTGCTGCAGAACGGCGACATCGACATCGCCCGCAAGCTGACCCCGGTCGACATCGAGGGCGTGCAGGGCAACCCCGACATCCGCGTCGTCGACGAGCTGCGCGGGCGGATCTACTACCTCGCGCTGAACCAGAAGGTGCCGCCGCTCGACAACCCCAAGGTGATCGAGGCGGTCAAGTACCTGATCGACTACGACGGCATGGCCGGAAGCTTCCTCAAGGGCTCCAGCGTCACGCACCAGGCGTTCCTGCCCGCGGGCTTCCTCGGGGCGATCGACGACACGCCCTACAGCTTCGACGTCGAGAAGGCGAAGGCGCTGCTCAAGGAGGCCGGCGTTGACGGCATCAGGGCGACGCTGACCGTGCGCAACGACCAGGAGCGCATGGAGATCGCGCAGTCGCTGCAGAACACCATGGCACAGGCGGGCGTCGAGCTGACGCTCAAGGTCGGCACCGGCGCCGAGGTGCTGACGGATTACCGCGCGCGCAAGCACGAGTTCATCATGGAGGCCTGGGGACCGGACTATCCCGATCCGAACACCAACGCCGACACCTTCGCGCGCAACCCCGACAACAGCGACGCCGCCGGCCTGACCGGCATCCTCGCCTGGCGCAACGCCTGGCCGGCGAAGGAGACCAACGACGCGACCAACGCCGCGGTGCTCGAGCAGGACGGCGACAAGCGCGCGGCGATGTATCAGGAGATCCAGCGCATCCACCAGCAGGTGTCGCCGTTCGCGCCGATGTTCCAGCAGATCGAGCAGGTGGCGATGCGCTCGAACGTCAAGGGCTTCTCGGCCGGCGGCTCGGTAAGCTCCGCCGCCTACTACCAGACCTCGAAGTAGGGCGGAACGACCCTGCCCCGCGTCGAGCAGGCACCGGCGCCGGACCGCCTCGGCGGCGCGGTCCGGCTCTTGCGCGGCGTGGCGGGCTTCGTCGTCAGCCTGGCGACCACGCTCGTCGGGCTGCTCGTCGTCACCTTCGTCATCGGCCGGGTGATGCCGATCGACCCGGTGCTCGCCATCGTCGGCGAGCGCGCGACGACGGCCCAGTACCAGGCGGCGCGCGCGGCGCTCGGGCTCGACCAGCCGCTCTGGACCCAGTTCGCGATCTACGTGAAGGACGCGGTGACGGGCGACTTCGGCCGGTCGATCCTGACCGGCCAGCCGGTGGTCGACGACATCCGCCGGGTGTTCCCCGCGACGCTCGAGCTCGCCACCATCGCCACGCTGATCGGGGTGGCGCTCGGCATCCCGGCCGGCGTCCTCGCCGCCACCCGGCCCGGGCGGCTCGCCGACCAGCTGGTGCGGATCTTCGGCCTCGTCGGCTATTCGATGCCGGTGTTCTGGCTCGGGCTGATGGCGCTTCTCGTCTTCTACGGCAAGCTGCAGTGGGTCGGCGGGCCGGGCCGGCTCGATACTTCCTACGAGTTCGTGCTCGAGCTCGACGTGCCGCGGGTGACCGGCTCGGTCCTGATCGACGCGACGCTCGCCGGCGCCTGGGACGTGCTCCTCAACGCGCTCACCCACATCGTGCTGCCGGCGACGGTGCTCGGCTATTTCTCGATGGCCTACATCAGCCGGATGACGCGCTCGTTCATGCTGGAACAGCTCGGCCAGGACTACG
Source organism: Paracoccaceae bacterium (assembly GCA_039808205.1). Taxonomy (GTDB): domain Bacteria; phylum Pseudomonadota; class Alphaproteobacteria; order Rhodobacterales; family Rhodobacteraceae; genus Amaricoccus. The sequence goes on from JBDHSS010000043.1 coordinate 10,771, forward strand.
TAACGACGGCGCGGGTGAAGGGGATGCCCGAGCGGCGCGTCGTCTGGGTGCACGCGCTCCGCAACGTCGCGGTGCCGCTCATCACCGTCGTCGCGCTCTCCTACGCGACGCTGCTCGAGGGCTCGGTGCTGACCGAGACGGTCTTCGCCTGGCCCGGGCTCGGACTCTACATCACCAACGCGCTCTTCGCCGCCGACCTCGCCGCGGTGATGGGCGGCACCATCGCCGTCGGCGCCACCTTCATCCTCCTGAACCTCGTCTCCGACGTGCTCTATCGCCTGGTCGATCCGAGGGCGCGCACGTGAGCGCCACCCGCGCCTGGCTGCTCGATCCGAGCCCCGCGTCGCGGCGGCAGGCGCGGCTCGGGCAGCTCTACCGCTCGTGGCTCAGGCTCGCCGGCAACCCGCTGACGCTGGTCGGGCTCGGCATCGTCGTGCTGCTGGTGCTGATGGCGGCGGCAGCACCCCTCGTCGCCACGCACGACCCGATCGCGCAAGCGCTGGCGGACCGGCTGCAGCCGCCCTTCTCGCCCGGCCACTGGCTCGGCACCGACGAGTTCGGCCGCGACATCTGGAGCCGGCTGGTCTACGGCGCGCGCATCACGCTCTGGATCGTGCTGCTCGTCGCGGTGACGGCACCGGTCTTCGGGCTCGTCGTCGGCACCGTCGCCGGCTACTACGGCGGCTGGGTCGACCGGATCCTGATGCGGCTGACCGACATCTTCCTCGCCTTCCCGCGGCTGATCCTGGCGCTCGCCTTCGTCGCGGTGCTCGGCGCCGGCATCGGCAACGCCGTGCTCGCAATCGCGATCACCGCCTGGCCGCCCTATGCCCGCGTCGCCCGCGCCGAGACGCTGACGGTGCGCAATTCCGACTACATCGCCGCGGTGCGGCTCCTCGGCGCCGGCGGCGGGCGAATTTTGCTTCGCCACATCGCGCCGATGTGCATCCCCTCGGTGGTGATCCGGGTGACGCTCGACATGGCGGGCATCATCCTGACCGCGGCCGGTCTCGGCTTCCTCGGGCTCGGGGCGCAGCCGCCGCTGCCGGAATGGGGCCTGATGGTCGCCTCGGGGCGCAAGTTCCTGTTCGACCAGTGGTGGGTCGCCACCATGCCGGGGCTCGCGATCTTCATCGTCTCGCTCGGCTTCAACCTGCTCGGCGACGGCCTGCGCGACGTGCTCGACCCGCGGAGCCCGTCGTGAGCCTGCTCGAGGTCGAGGATCTGCGCGTCGGCTTCCGCACCGAGACCGGCATCGTCGAGGCGGTTCGCGGCCTCTCGTTCCGGCTCGGGCGCGAGCGGCTCGCCATCGTCGGCGAGTCGGGCTCGGGCAAGAGCATGACCGGCCGCGCCATCCTGCGGCTGGTGCCGCGGCCGGGCTTCGTCACCGCGCGGCGGCTCGCCTTCGACGGGATCGACCTCTCCACGCTCTCCGAGCGGCGGATGCGGGCGCTGCGCGGCCGTCGCATGGCGATGGTGATGCAGGATCCGAAGTATTCGCTGAACCCGGTCATGCGCATCGGCGCGCAGCTGACCGAGGGCCTCCGGCTGCGCGACCGCCTCGGTCGGGCCGAGGCGCGGCGCCGGGCGATCGCGATGCTCGAGGCGGTGCAGATTCGCGACCCCGAGCGCGTGCTCCACGCCTATCCGCACGAGCTCTCGGGCGGCATGGGCCAGCGGGTGATGATCGCGATGATGCTGATCCCCGACCCGGACCTCCTCATCGCCGACGAGCCGACGTCCGCGCTCGACGCGACGGTGCAGGCCGAGGTGCTCGGCATCCTCGACCGGCTGGTGCGCGAGCGCGGCCTCGGGCTCGTCTTCATCTCGCACGACCTGCAGCTCGTCTCGCGCTTCTGCGACCGGGTGCTCGTCATGTACCGCGGCCGGGTGATGGAGGAGCTCGCCGCCGCCGACCTGCACGCGGCGCGCCACCCCTACACCCGCGGGCTCCTCAACTGCCTGCCGCGGATCGGCGGCCCGCGCGGGGCCCTGCCGACGCTCGACCGTGACGCGGCCTGGGCGGGCTGAGGCATGGCCTTCCTCGAGATCGACGCCCTCTCCGTCACCTACCGCGCCGAGCGCCGGCTGGTGCACGCGGTGCGCGACGTGTCCTTCGCCGTCGAGCGCGGCGCGGCCTACGGCCTCGTCGGCGAATCGGGCTCGGGCAAGTCGACGATCCTGCGCGCGATCTGCGGGCTCGCACCGACCAGCGCCGGCGCGATCCGCATCGACGGCAAGCCGCTGCCGCCGCGGCGCGGCCGCGGCTTCACCCGCACCGTGCAGATGGTGTTCCAGGATCCCTATGGCTCGCTGCACCCGCGCCGCTCGGTCGACGCGACGCTGGCCGAGGCGCTGGCGATCCACGGGCTCGGCGACACCGACGCGCGTGTCCTCGCCGCGCTCCGCGACGTCGGGCTCGATCCGGCGTTCCGCTTCCGCTACCCGCACCAGCTCTCGGGCGGGCAGCGGCAGCGGGTGTCGATCGCCCGCGCGCTGATGTTGCGGCCGGCGATCCTGCTCCTCGACGAGCCGACCTCGGCGCTCGACGCCTCAGTGCAGGCGGAGGTGCTGAACCTGCTGCAGCGGCTCCGGGCCGAGCACGGCCTGACCTACCTGATGGTCAGCCACAACCTCGCGGTGATCGACCACATGTGCGACCGGTTCCTCGTCATGCGCGACGGCGCGGCGGTCGAGGAGCTCGCGCGCGCCGACCTCGCCGCCGGCGCCGCGCGCGATCCCTACACGCGCGCGCTCTTCGAGGCGAACGCGCACGAGACGGTGTGATACTGGCTCCGGCTTAGACCGTTCGGCGGCAGGTGCTGCGGATGCCGCATGCACTTCGCGGATTTGGGGTACACAAATCCGCGCGCGCCTGCCTGCCGATCGGCAGGCGCGGTTCCGCGCCCGCCAGGCAGGCGCGCGCGGATTATGAGCGTAGGGTGCAGCTGCCCGCCCCTCGGCCTCCGCGCGTCCCGCGGTCCAGCCGACGGCCCGGCGAACGCATGCGTTCGCTCGTCGGACCGGAAACTCGCGAGGCAAGGCCTCGCTTCGGTCGGGGGTATCATGTGACGCCGCCTTCCCGCCGTCAGCCGGTGCGCTCGCCGTAGAGCGCCTTGGCGTCGTCGTGGAACTGCCGGCGGGAGTCGGGCCGGGTGTAGAACATGTGGCCGCCCGGATAGGTCGCCTGGCGCACGCGGTCGGCGGCGCCGGGCACGGTCAGCTGGCGCAGGACGAGCGTGCTGCCGAAGTAGGGCGTCACGAGGTCGGTGCGGCCGTGCGCGACCAGCACCTCGAGCTTGCCATCGAGCGCCAGCGCGCTGCCGAGCGCAGTCATCGCCTCGGGCTGGCCGCGCCCTTCGCCCCAGCTCCACGCCCGGTTGACGTCGCCGTTCAGGAGCAGGTAGCGCCGATCCGGCAGCCAGCCGAGGGTGTCGCGATAGAAGCCCAGCATCGCGCTCGTCAGCGGCGCGGTCATCGCGTCGAGCACCGGGTCGCCGGCGCGCGGCCAGCGCGGCCCGCTGACCGTGGCGTCGTAGAGGCTGACGCGGGCGCGGGCGCTGCGGCCGATCTCGCGGGCGAATTCGCCCGCGTCGATGCGGCCGTCGGCGCCCGCCACCACGGCGCGATCGAGCCCGGTCAGCGCCGCGACGCGGTCGGTCAGCCGCGCCACCGCGTCGGGGTCGCCGGAGCCCCGCAGCAGGTCGGTGACGAAATCGCCCGCGGCATAGGCCTCGGCCGCCGCGAGCCCGGTCGCGGAGAAGTCGCCCGCCGCCTCCATCCGCGCCGCGGCGAGCGAGGGCAGGAGCGCTGCCATCGGCAGCGGCGCATAGTCGGGCTGCTGCCACCAGCCGAAGTCGAGGACCGGCGAGACGAG